>CAMPJN010000159.1 GCA_946886875.1 uncultured Pseudomonas sp. | reverse complement strand
AACAACTTGCCGTAGGTATTGCCGGACATTGGCGAGACACTCCGCGAATCAGCACCGGGCCGGACACCGCGCTCGTCAGCGCGCCCGAACCCTCATTAAGTAAGCCGGCGAGTATACCCGCGGTGCCCGCGCACTTCACCCAGTAGGCGCCCGCTTATGTCCAGGTGCCGGAAACCCGCCAAAGCGCAACGACGAACCTAATGCTGATATAAGCATCCAACGATCCCTGGTTACAGAGCCTGCCCATGCTGCGTGTTTTCCTCTTGCTCCTGCCTCTCTTGGCCAGCACGGCCCAGGCCGCATCGACCCATATCAGCCAACGCCCTATCGACCTGCCTACCGCCCAAGGCACGCTGCATGGCACGCTGCTGCAGCCGCGCAGCGACTCGCCGATACCGGTGGTGCTGCTGATCGCCGGCTCCGGGCCCACCGACCGCAACGGCAACAACCCCGCAGGCGGCCATAACGACAGTCTCAAGCGCCTGGCCCAAGCCCTGGCCAAGCGCGGCATCGCCAGCCTGCGCTACGACAAGCGCGGAGTCGCCGCCAGCCGCGCCGCCACCCCGGACGAACGCAACCTCAGCGTCGAAGGCTATGTCGCCGACGCCGTCGCCTGGGGCCAGCTGCTGCAAAGCAACCCGGCGTTCGACCGATTGATCCTGATCGGCCATAGCGAAGGCGCGTTGATCGCCAGCCTGGCGGCGCCGCAGGTCAAGGCCGATGCCGTGGTATCCATCGCCGGTAGCGCCCGCCCGATCGATCAGGTGTTGCGCGAACAGTTGCGCCACCGCTTGCCGCCCAAGTTGCTGCAGCAAAGCCACGAATTGCTCGATGCTCTGCTCGCCGGGCAAACCCGCGACGATGTGCCGGCGCAGCTGCAGGTATTGTTCCGCAGCAGTGTGCAGCCCTACCTGATCTCGCTGTTCCGACAGAATCCCAGCCAGGCCTTCGCCCGCTTGCGCATGCCGGCGCTGATCGTCCAGGGCAGCCACGACATTCAGGTCGGCGTCGCCGATGCCCGCGCGCTCAAGGTCGCCAAACCGGATGCCGAGCTGGCTCTGATCGAAGGCATGAACCATGCGTTACGCATCGTACCCCTGGATTTTCCGGCGCAACTGGCGTCCTATGACAACCCCGAACTGCCCCTGGCCAACGAGCTGAGCGAACGGATACTCGACTTTATCCAGAATACTGGCGCAGCGGCGGCCTCCAGCACTGGGAAAACTGGCCGATAATCAGTTGAACCAGCGGCAGTCGCGCTGGGATTGCGCACAGGACAGCCGCAAATGACCGAGCCACAAGCCAAGCCCGCCGCCATGCCCCAGGACGCCGAGCCCGTCACCGCGACGGCGCATGCCTGGGCGGAGCTGGAACCCGAGCAGTTCCGCCTGCTGCGTCTGGCGCCGCTGCCGGTGGACCGGCACACCGGGCCACGGCCGCTGCGTTTCGTGCAATTGGGCCGGGTGGCGCGGCACAGCAAGGAGCAGAGCCTGTTGCGCCTGACCATCCAGCTCCCCGGCCAGCGCGTGCGCAAGGAGCAGAACGTGCTGGAAGTCTGGCTCGATCATCGCCTCAAGGAAGCCCGCTTCGGTCCCGACCAGGGCCTGCAGATCGAACCGGGCAATCGCGGCCTCGGCCGTTTTCTCCTCGCCCAAGGCATCGCCTGGGCTCGGCAACAGTGCGCGCACTACACGGTGGAAGGCGGCGCCCTGCCGGCCAAGGACGCACTGAGCGAAGATGACCGGCTGCGCCGCGACCATTGCCTGCAAGCCCAGGGCTTTGTCGTCGAATACCTCGACCCGCTGCAGCTCAAGGCGCGCTACAGCGCTGCGCGGGTGAGTTCGTTGCACAGCGACTGGCATACGGAAAAGGTACAGATCGTCGGCCTGCTCGATGCCGCCAATATGCTGCAACAGGCCGATCAGAACCTGCGCGAGCAGGACGTAAAAATCCGCAAACTGGAAGAACGCCTCAAGCTGTTCAAGCGCGAAGACGGCAGCCTGCGCTTCACCATCGCCTGTCTGGTGGCGTTCTGCTTATTCCAGGCCGCGTTGTTGATCTGGATCGCCACGCGCTAGGGTCTGTTGTCGTTTGGGCAAGAGGTGCCGAGCCCTTATCCCGTGGGTTAGCGGCGCGAATGCCGGCCCTCCAGGCGCAGATGAAAGTCGTGCGCCGCGTAACCCACCAGGCGATGGATGGCGTTGCGCCGATGGTGGGTTACGCCGCATCAGGCACAGTGAGTCACCGACAAACGCAACAGGCGGCTAACCCACCCTGGGGGCTCGCCCTGTCAGCCGTTGAGCCGCTCGCGGAATAAAGCCTGATGCTCGCGGCACTGCTGGGCGGCGAGCAGGAATACGCCGTGGCCGCCGCGCTCGAACTCCAGCCAGGTGAAGTCCACCTCCGGGTACAGCGCTTCGACATGCACCTGGCTGTTGCCCACCTCGATGATCAGTGTGCCCTTCTCCGTCAGGTGATCCGCTGCTTCGGCCAACATGCGCCGCACCAGATTCAAGCCATCGTCGCCGCAAGCCAAGCCCAGTGCCGGCTCGTGCTGGTATTCGGCGGGCATATCGGCGAAATCCTCGGCGTCGACATAGGGTGGGTTGGAAACGATCAGATCGAAACGCTGACCCGGCAAGCCTTCGAAACCGTCGCCTTGCACGCTGTAAACCCGATCTTCCAGGCCGTGCCGCTCGATATTGCGGTTAGCCACTTCCAGCGCCTCGTAGGACAGGTCGGCCAATACCACCTCGGCCTCGGGAAACTCATAGGCGCAGGCGATGCCGATACAGCCCGAGCCGGTGCACAGGTCGAGAATCCGCGCGGGCTCGTGCGCCAGCCAGGGCTGGAAATGCTGCTCGATCAGCTCGGCAATCGGCGAACGCGGTACCAGCACGCGTTCGTCGACAATAAAGGGCAAGCCGCAGAACCAGGCTTCGCCGAGCAGATAGGCAGTTGGCACACGCTCGTCGATACGCCGCGCCAATAGAGACTGCAGATGGGCGTGCTCGTCGTCTTCCAGGCGGCAATCGAGATAACTGTCGGCGATCTCCCAGGGCAGATGCACGGCACCGAGGACCAATTGGCGGGCTTCGTCCCAGGCATTGTCGGTACCGTGACCAAAAAAGAGCTCCTCGGCCTGAAAGCGACTGACCGCCCAACGAATGTAATCGCGCAGGGTGCGCAAACGGGTATTGCGGGCAGGTATGAGGTCGGTCACGGCGCGTCTCCTAGGCGAAAGTGCGGCGCATTTTAGCCCATCCCCACAAGCACGATGCATCCGCAAAAAAATACCTTGGGTTAGCGAGAAGCGGTGCTGCCAATGCGTTCGGAGGCCAGATATAATTTTGTTTCAAATTTTTAACCCTTCCGCTTTTCCCCTTCCGAGTACTTCCCAAAATGCTTATAGAACCCTTCTCGCTCACGGGCCTGCTCGTGCTAGCGATATTTCTGGTTGGCATGACGCTGATCGTTTTCGAAGCACAACTGGAGATGGATAAATTCAAACCGGCCATGTTCATGATGTCCGGCTTGATCGTTATCGGCCTCCACTACGCGTTGGTTGACCCTAACGGCTTCCAGTTTTTCCTGCACACCCAGGAGGAAACCAAAAGCGAACTGTTCGGCCTGATCGCCTTCATGGCCTTTATGTGGATGATTGTCGAGCTGCTCAACGAGCGGAACGTGTTCACCGCGCTGAACGGCTACCTGTTGCGCAAAGGTCTTGGCGCCAAGGGCATGTTCTGGGCCACGGGCGCGCTCTCGGCGACGCTCTCGCCATTCATCAACAACTTCACCACGGCGATGATTTTCGGCAACTCGGTGAAGAACATCTCGGTCAACCAGCGCTACACCCACGTTGCCCTGTGCAACATCGTGGTCGCCTCCAACAGCGGCGTATGGTTCCTGGGTACTTCCACCAGTCTGATGGTGCTGCTGGCCGGCAAGATCAGCATCGGTGGCCTGCTGTTGCTGTTCCCCTCAGCATTTATCGGCTGGCTGATGTTCGCCGCCACTCTGCACTTCTTCTACCTGCGCGGCGTCGACGGCAGCGATTTGATCCAGGTCGCCAACCAGGAAGACACGGCGCTCAAACCGGGCGGTGCAGGGCTGGCAGTGGTTGGCTTCTGCGCCGTGCTCGGCGCGGTGCTATGCAACATTCTGCTCAAGGTCGGCATCGAGTTCGCCATCGGCATCGGCTTGGGCATGGTCGCCCTCTACGCCTGGTTGCTGACCCACCGGGGCATCGAACTGCCCTGGCAGGACCAGTTGCAGAAGGTGGAATGGAACGCCCTGCTGTTCTTTATCGGCATCATCACCTCGGTGGCCGCGCTCAACCACGTCGGTTGGTTGTCCTATATCTCCCGGCTGTTCGAATTGCTCGATCCGACCATAGTCAACATCATTCTCGGGGTGATCTCCGGGGTGATGGACAACGTACCGGTGGAAGCCGCGGCGCTGCTATCCAATCCAGAGCTGAGTAGCGATCAGTGGGCGCTGAACGCGCTGATGGTGGGTATCGGTGGTTCGCTGACGGTAGTGGGTTCGGCGGCTGGGGTCATGGCCATGACCCTGGACAAGAGCTACAGCTTCGGCGTGCACCTGCGCTTTCTGCCGGCGATTCTGGTCAACTTCTTCGGCTCGCTGGGCATCTGGTATCTGCAGTTCCAGCTGCTAGGCCTGTATTAAGCGATGGACGCCCGGTGCTGAGCCGGGCGTAACGGGATCAATCGCGCTGGCGCGGAACACGCATGGACGGATCGTCGGGTTGGCGTCTGAGTTCGCGCACTACCGCGATGGACACCGCGATGGCGAACAACAGCCAGAAATGAGCGGACAACTGCGCTAGCAAGGTCATGGGCAACTCCTTTGCGTCGGTTTTGCGTAGGACTCCAAGCCTGCGCATGGGTTCGATTCTGCGTGTACCGACGGTCGGCTGCAACTATGCAGACAGAGGTTCACAGCGGCGCCATAGGGGCGGACAATGGTCGCCGTTGTCCGCCGTAGCCGAGGAGTTCGCCATGCCCCACCCGCACACGCTTTTCCAACTGACCGGTCGCGGCCACGCGCCGGCCAGCCTGGCGCAGGCAACCCTGCTGATCATCGATGCCCAGGAGGAATACCGCAGCGGCGTGTTGCAATTGCCCGGGCTGGATGCAGCGCTGGAAGAAATTGCCCAGCTACTGGCCCGCGCCCGCGCCATCGGCGCTTCGATCATTCATGTGAAACACCTGGGCATTCCCGGCGGCCTGCTCGACCCCAGCGGCCCACGCGGCGCGCACTTGCCCGAAGTAGCGCCGTTACCCGGGGAAATCGTCGTGCAAAAGCGCCTGCCCAATGCCTTCGCCGGCACCGAGCTGCATGATCGTCTACAAGCCATGGGGCATCTGGATGTAATCGTTTGCGGCTTTATGAGCCACTCCAGCGTCAGCTCCACCGTACGTGCCTGCAAGGACTACGGTTATCGCTGCACGGTGGTCGACGCGGCCTGCGCCACCCGCGACTTGCCGACTCCGGAAGGTGACGTGATCGACGCCCGCGACATGCATCGGGCCGAGATGGTCGCCCTGGCCGACAACTTTGCTACCCTAGTAGCGCACGCCAGCGCCCTGACCTGAAACACACGGGGCGACGTTCGCCGCCCCACGGCTAAGTCCGCGGCGCTCCAGGAACCCCCGTACGACCTGCTGGTCATACCGCCGATACCACTAAGGAAATCGGAATAATGAAGTTATCCGATGGTTTTGATGCACGTCGCCTACGCCCACGAGGCCCCAGCACCTGGCGCACTCGCCTGGCGGCTGCGCTGGCGGCGCTGTTCGCCTGTTTTGGCATCCTCCTGGCAATGGCCGGAGTCGCATCACTGCTCAATCGCCCCATCTCGCTCGGCGCGCTCAACGACTCGCCGGGCGCAGCCGTGACGCTGATAGTTGTGGGTTTGTTTTTGCTATGGGCTGGGATATTGGCTTGGCGCCTGTTCCGCCGACGTCTGCGCCGCCCCAGCGACCTGAGCATGTCGCCGCACCTGATGAAGAAACGTAACTGAGCGCCGACGAGGCAGCATTGATGCCGCGACCCTGGTTACACTAGCGGCCTTCGCGGAGGCCCCCATGCAAGACGACGACTTTTCACTATTCAAAGCCGAGTTACGCGGCGTCAAACCGATCAAGCACGACCGCGCCGACACCGGCAAGCCCAAACCCAACCGCGCGCAACTGGCCACTCTGCGCCAGGCCGCCACGGCGCGCGTGGACTCAGTCAAGGTCGACGGCCTATCAGACCAATTCGTTATCGATGTCGGCGCCGAAGACCCGCTGTACTGGGCCGGCAACGGTATTCAGGAAGGCCAGATGCGCAAGCTCAAGCTCGGCCAGATCAGCTTCGAGGGCAGCCTCGACCTGCACGGCATGAGCGTGGAAAAAGCCCGCGACACCCTCTGGGAATTTATCGCCGAGGCCAGCAAGCTGGAAGTGCGTTGCGTGCGCATCACCCATGGCAAGGCCGTGCGCATGGACGGCCGCAAACCCATGATCAAAAGCCACGTCAACACCTGGCTGCGCCAGCACCCGCAGGTACTGGGTTTCACCTCCTGCCTGGCCAAGCACGGCGGCACCGGCGCGGTTTACGTGTTGCTCAAGCGCACCATGATGGACGGCCGCGACGAGTAAGCGCGCCGCCCTATCAAGCCGGGAAACGCGGCGCATGAGCCTCGTGCTCGACACGCAGGCCGTTCACCACGAACGACACCGCGTGGTAGTAGCCCACCAGCACCAGGCATTCGACCAATTGCTCCTCGCGGTAATGCTCGCTTAGCCGCTGCCACAGCCCATCGTCCACCGTCGAACTGGTATGCAGGCTATCGGCCAGCGCCAACAGCGTCTGTTCCGCGTCGTTCCACAGGCTTGCATCGGTGCTGGCCGCGCAGGTATCGGCAAGCTGCTGCGGGCTGAAGCCGGCTTTGCCGTTGAAGGCCGCGACATGCACCCCCCACTCGTACTCGGCGCCGCAGATCGCGCTGGTGCGCAAAATCAGCAGCTCACGCTCACGCAGGCTGATGCTGCCGCTATCGAGTAAGCCGCCGGCGAGGAAACGCTGCAACACTCGCGGGTTATGCGCCATGCTGCGGAACAACTTCAGAGGCGGCATACCCGGCGGCATTATTCGATCGAATGCTGCCTGGATCTCTGGAGCATAAGGAGGTGGCGCGGGCTGAATACGCGGGCTGTTCATAGGCAAATCTCCCATCGGGCTGTAAGCTACGGAAAAAGTAGCAAGACCAATATAGGGCGCTACTAAAAAAGAAGCAAGGAGACCTGATGAGCGCAGTAAAACCAGGGCATAGAGTTCGTGGTTCCAGTACCGGCAGGCCGATCATGGCCTTGCTCGACTTGCTCGGCAGACGCTGGAGCCTGCGTATTCTCTGGGAGTTGCACCAGACCCCGGCCAACTTCCGCGAGCTGCAAAGCCGCTGCGAAGGCTTATCGCCCTCAGTACTCAATACCCGTTTGAACGAATTGCGCGAGGCGCGCTTGCTGGAAAATGGCGATCAGGGCTATCAGCTGTCCCGTCTGGGCATGGAACTGATCGAACAGTTCCTGCCATTGACTCTCTGGGCTGAAAGCTGGGCTGCCGATCTTGCGCCGCCCGTGGAAAACTGAGTTCCATCTCTTGCCAGCCCGGCAGCGCCGCCCTACCCTGCGCGTCTGTTTATCTATATCCGCTAGTACCACAGGAAGATCATGTCCCTGGAACAGAATTACACCGCGATTCTCGGCCAACTCGGCGAGGATGCCAGCCGCGAAGGCCTGCGCGACACGCCCAAGCGCGCCGCCAAAGCCATGCAGTACCTCTGCCGCGGCTATCAGCAAACCTTGGAAGAAGTCACCAACGGCGCGCTGTTCAGCTCCGATGCCAGCGAGATGGTGCTGGTCAAGAACATCGAGTTGTACTCGCTATGCGAGCACCACCTGCTGCCGTTTATCGGCAAGGCCCATGTCGCCTACATCCCTAGCGGCAAAGTGCTCGGTCTGTCGAAAGTCGCGCGCATCGTCGATATGTATGCACGGCGCCTGCAGATCCAGGAAAACCTCAGCCGGCAGATCGCCGAGGCGATCCAGC
>CAMPJN010000158.1 GCA_946886875.1 uncultured Pseudomonas sp. | reverse complement strand
GGCTGCAGGATGATGCGCCGGTCGCGCTCGGGTTGGGTCGGCGAGATCAGGTTCAGCACCAACTGCGCCGGGCCGCTGTTGCCCTGCAACTGCAGTTCGGCCACGCCAGTCTCGTCATTGAGATCGAGGGTGGCGTGCAGCTTGAGGCGCTCGGCGAGATTTTCCCGTTCCAGCGACTGGTTGATGCCTTTGCCGACATCGTAATAGTCGTCGGAGATCAAACCCGGCGGGTTGCGCGAGGCGATGGTCAGCAGGGTCAGGCCTTGCACCACTGAGTAACCCAAGAGGGCAATCAGGAACCAGGGCCAGAACTGCTTGTACCAGGGTTTGATCGGTGCTTCGTCGGTCATGGTATGCCTATGGGGTTCAGCGAACGCTGGGGCCGATAAAGCGGCTGGCGGCGTCGTTATGGATGCTCGCATCGTCTGCGGACTGGATGCGGAACATGATTTCATTGGTGCTCGAAGGCAGTTTCTCCGGGTCGATCGAGAGTTCGATCGGCAACGACAACACCTCGCCGGCCAGTGCCTTGATCTCGCGCTTGCCTTCGTAGACCAGGCCGTCGAGGCCATCGGCTTCGATCACGAAAGTCACCGCATTCTGTGACTTGTTCATGATCTTCAGGGTGTAGACGTTCTCGATCCGGCCTTCCTCGTTCTCGCGATAGAGCACGCGGTCCTTGAGCACGTCCAGTTCGACCAGCGGACGATTGGCCACGGCCCAGACGAACACGGCGAACATCGCCAGCAGGGCGAGGGCGTAACCGATCAAGCGCGGGCGCACCAGGTGGGTTTTCTGCCCGGACAGGTTGTGCTCGGTGGTGTAGCTGATCAGCCCTTTCGGGTAATCCATTTTCTCCATGATGTTGTCGCAGGCATCGATACAGGCGGCGCAGCCGATGCATTCGATCTGCAGGCCGTCGCGGATGTCGATGCCGGTGGGGCAGACCTGCACGCACATCTTGCAGTCGATGCAATCGCCCAGCCCTTCGGCCTTGTAGTCGGCATCCTTGCGCCGTGGTCCGCGGTGTTCACCGCGACGTGGGTCGTAGGAGACGATCAGGGTGTCCTGGTCGAACATCACGCTCTGGAAGCGCGCATAGGGGCACATATAGATGCATACCTGCTCGCGCAGATAGCCGGCGTTGCCGTAGGTAGCCAGAGTGAAGAAACCGACCCAGAAGATCGCCCAGCCACCGGCCTGCAGGGTGAAGAGTTCCGGGATCAGCTCACGGATCGGGGTGAAATAGCCGACGAAGGTGATCGCTGTGACCAGCGATACGACGACCCAGATACTGTGCTTGGCCAGTTTGCGCAGGAACTTGCGCGCGCTCATCGGCGATTTGTCGAGCTTCATGCGTTGGTTGCGGTCGCCTTCGGTGACCTTTTCCGCCCACATGAACACCCAGGTGAATACGCTCTGCGGGCAGGTATAGCCGCACCAGACGCGCCCGGCGAACACGGTGATAAAGAACAGGCCGAAGGCGGCGATGATCAGCACGGCCGAGAGCAGGACGAAGTCCT
Organism: uncultured Pseudomonas sp.; assembly: GCA_946886875.1. The sequence goes on along the minus strand of CAMPJN010000158.1, from coordinate 6,664 downwards.
GGGGCCAGTAGGTGGCGCCGAAGATATGGAATTTACGTTCTGGCAGGTTCCACCAGACTGCCTGGTGGCCGTTCCAGCTCAGCCAGACGGTGCCGAAATACAGCAGGAACAATGCCGCGCCGCCGACCATGCGCAGGTTGCGGAAGATGCCGGTGAAGGCGCGGGTATAGATTCTTTCGCGGTTGGCGTACAGATCGACGGTTTCGACCTTGGCCGCGGGGGTGATGTCTTTGACAGGAATCTGGGTGTTCATAAGGTCATACCACGGCGGTTAAATGCGTGCCCCGACCGATACGTGTCAGCCGGGATCATTGAACGGTTGCGCTATGGTACGCCTGACGAGTCCAGGGTCAGGTGCGACCGGCGGTCGCGCCTGGCCCCGGGGGGAGAATCACTTCTCGATGTTTTCCTGGGACAGGCTGTACACGTAGGCCGCCAGCAGATGCACTTTGTCGTTGCCGAGGAAGTCTTCCTGGGCGGGCATCTTACCGTTACGACCATAACGCAGGGTCTGCTGCACCTGGGCAAAGCTGGAGCCATACAGCCACACGCGGTCAGTCAGGTTCGGTGCGCCCATGGCCTGTTGGCCCTTAGCATCGGCGCCATGACAGACTGCGCAATTGCTGGCGAAGATGTTTTGACCTGCGGCAAGGTCAAGCTCGATAGTTTCCGGATTCTTCAAACCGGACAGGCTGCGGATGTAGCCGGCCACGTTCTTGATCCCGGCTTCGCCGATGCTGTCCTTCCAGGCTGGCATCGCTGCCTGACGACCGCCGAGGATGGTGGTCTTGATGGTTTCCGGCTCGCCGCCATACAGCCAATCGTTGTCCACCAGGTTCGGGAAGCCGTAGGCGCCCTTGGCATCGGAGCCATGGCATACCGAGCAGTTGGAGGCGAACAGGCGACCGCCCATTTTCAGCGCCTGCGGGTCCTGGGCAACCTGCTCGATGGGCATGGCAGCGTACTTGGCGAACAACGGCCCGTACTGAGCGTCGGCCTTGAGCATCTCCTTTTCCCACTCGTGCACGCCGGTCCAGCCGGCGTTGCGCTCTTTGCCATCGGCGATCTGCACGTTGGTGGCGAAAGGCGTCTCGGCCTTGTTGTCGAGGTGGTCGTAGCCCGGCAGCAGGCCTTTCCAGTTACCCAGGCCCGGATAGAGCGCCAGGTAGCCGAGGGCGAAGACGATGGTGCCGACGAACAACATGAACCACCACTTGGGCAGCGGATTGTCGTATTCCTCGATGCCGTCGAAGCTGTGGCCGACGGTTTCATCGGTGCTTTCCTGGCGTTGACCCTTGCGGGTGCCGAAGATCAGCCAAGTCAGGGCGAAGATGGTGCCAAGGGACAGAATTGTTACGTACCAACTCCAGAACGTGGTCATTGGTTATTGCTCCTGGAAGATTGCTCGTCACGCTCGTTGGGTTTGGGGTCATCGGCGAAGGGCAGGTTGGCTGCCTCGTCGAAGCTCGATTTGCGCTTGCTGCTATAGGCCCAGAGCACCACGCCGATAAAGGCGATGAAGACGATGGCTGTGCCTATGCCGCGAATGGTCCCGACGTCCGTGAGAAAAGAAGGCATGTGCGTTACCGCTTGTTCTTGATGGAAGTGCCGAGAACCTGCAGGTACGCGACCAGCGCGTCCATTTCGGTCTTGCCCTTCACCGCATCTTTGGCCCCGGCGATGTCTTCATCGGTGTAGGGGATGCCAAAACCACGCATGACTTCCATCTTCTTCGCGGTGTCCTTGCCGTCGAGCTTGTGCTCGACCAGCCACGGATACGCCGGCATCTTCGACTCCGGCACCACGTTGCGCGGGTTGTAAAGATGCGCACGCTGCCACTCGTCCGAGTAGCGGCCGCCGACGCGGGCCAGGTCCGGGCCGGTACGCTTGGAACCCCACAGGAAGGGGTGGTCCCAGACGCTTTCGCCGGCGACCGAGTAGTGGCCGTAACGCTCGGTTTCGGCGCGGAACGGGCGGATCATCTGCGAGTGGCAGCCGACGCAACCGTTGGCGATATACACATCGCGGCCTTCCAATTGCAGCGCTGTGTAGGGCTTGAGGCCCTCGACCGGCTCATTGGTGACGTCCTGGAAAAACAGCGGGACAATCTGGGTCAGGCCGCCGATGCTGACGGCGAAGACCATCAGCAGTGCCATCAGGCCGATATTTTTCTCGATGATTTCGTGTTTCATCAGTGAGCGCTCCCCGCCGCTGTGTACTGCGCAGCCGCTTCGTATTCAGCCGGCTTGGCGGCACGCACGGTGCGGTAAGTGTTGTAAGCCATCAGCAGCATGCCGGCGACGAAGAAGGCGCCGCCGATCATCCGCACTACATAACCAGGGTGGCTGGCTTCAAGGGCTTCGACGAAGGAATAGGTGAGGGTGCCGTCTTCGTTGACTGCACGCCACATCAGGCCCTGGGTGATGCCGTTGACCCACATCGAGGCGATGTAGAGCACGGTGCCGATAGTGGCCAGCCAGAAGTGTGCGTTGATCAGGCCGATGCTGTGCATCTGCGGACGACCGAACACCTTGGGCAGCAGGTGATAGAGCGCGCCGATGGAAATCATCGCAACCCAGCCGAGGGCGCCGGCGTGTACGTGGCCGATGGTCCAGTCGGTGTAATGCGACAAAGCATTCACAGTCTTGATCGCCATCATTGGGCCTTCAAAGGTGGACATGCCATAAAAGGCCAGGGAAACCACCAGAAAGCGCAGGATTGGATCGGTACGTAATTTATGCCAGGCACCCGACAAGCTCATCATGCCGTTGATCATGCCGCCCCAGCTCGGCGCCAGGAGGATGATCGACATCGCCATGCCCAGGCTCTGCGCCCAATCCGGCAGTGCGGTGTAGTGCAGGTGGTGCGGACCGGCCCAGATGTACAGGGTGATCAGCGCCCAGAAGTGGACGATGGATAGGCGGTAGGAGTAGATCGGGCGCTCGGCCTGCTTGGGTACGAAGTAGTACATCATCCCCAGGAAGCCGGTGGTCAGGAAGAAGCCCACGGCGTTGTGGCCGTACCACCACTGGATCATCGCGTCGGTCGCACCGGCGTAAGCCGAGTAGGACTTGAACAGGCTGACCGGTACGGCCGCGCTGTTGACGATGTGCAGCATGGCGGTCACCAGAATGAAGGCACCGTAGAACCAGTTGCCGACATAGATGTGCTTGACCTTGCGCTTGACGATGGTGCCGAAGAACACCACGGCGTAGGTGATCCAGACGATCCCCAGGAGGATGTCGATCGGCCATTCCAGCTCGGCGTATTCCTTGGAACCGGTGTAACCCATGGGCAGGGTAATTACCGCCAGCACGATTACAGCCTGCCAGCCCCAGAAGGTGAAGGCGGCCAAACCGTCGGAAATCAGCCGTGCCTGGCTGGTGCGCTGAACCACGTAATAAGACGTGGCGAACAGGGCGCAACCGCCGAAGGCGAAGATCACTGCGTTGGTGTGCAGGGGGCGCAGACGGCCGAAGCTCGTCCATTCCATGCCCAGATTGAGTTCCGGCCACACGAGTTGCGCGGCGATGAACACTCCTAGGGCCATGCCAATGACCCCCCAAATTACCGTCATCACGGCGAATTGGCGGACCACCTTGTAGTTATAAGCAGTCTGACTGATTGCTGAGCTCATGCTGGGTTCCACGGTTAATGGAGTTTCTAGGGACAAAAATCGGCGGCAAGTATGGAGAAAGCAGATAGCCAATGCAACGACGTCGGCCGCGGCGGTCGAGGTTACAAAAGGCTTTGAATTCATGCTCCGCCAGGCGATTCGAGCCGGCTATCGAGCGTTCCATGCGCCCGTTGGCGCTGCACGAAGGAGGATATCGCCCGGCCCTGTGCGGGGCCGACGACTGCGCAGAAGATTAGCTCAGATTGGGCGATAGCAAGTGTATTGCCCGGAGGGGTGCGACCTTGGGTCGCAGACCGTTGTGCGGTTAGAAGGAGCGGCTTGACGGCAGCGAACTGCCGTCAGGCCGATCGTTCAGTGCTAGTCGGCGATTTTGCTTTGGCTGAGGCTCAGCACATAAGCGGCGAGCAGATGCACTTTGTCGTTGCCCAGGTATTGCTCCTGGGCGGGCATCTGACCGCTGCGGCCATAACGGATGGTCTGTTGCAGTTGAGCCAGGCTGGAACCGTAGATCCAGCCGCCGGGCTGCGTCAGGTTCGGCGCGCCCATCATCGCCATGCCCTGGCCGGTGGCGCCGTGACAGGCCTGGCAGTTGCCGCTATACAGCTGCGCGCCTTTTGCTACATCGATCTGGCTGTCCGCCGGCAAAGGCAAACCGGCCAGGCCGTTACGCACGTAGGCTGCGACCTGCTTGACCCCTTCCTCGCCGAGTAGCTGACCCCAGGCCGGCATGGCGCCGATACGGCCATTGAGGATGCTGGCCTTGACCGTCTCCGGCTCGCCGCCCCAGCGCCAATGGCTGTCGGCGAGGTTAGGGAAGCCCACCGCGCCCTTGGCGTCCGAGCCATGGCAGATCGCGCAATAGGTGGCGAACAAACGGCCGCCCATCTTCAACGCTTGCTCGTCCTTGGCCACTTCTTCCAGGGGCATGGCCGCATATTTGGCGAAGATAGGCCCGTAGAGCGCGTCGGCCTGATCCACCTCGCGTTGCCATTGCGCCACTTGGGTCCAGCCGCCGTCGTAGCTCGGGTGCAGGCCTTTGAAGTTGCCGAGGCCGGGGTAGAACAGCAGATAAATCACCGAGAAAACCAGGGTGCCGACGAACAGCATGAACCACCATTTCGGCAGTGGGTTGTCGTACTCCTCGATGCCGTCGAAGGCGTGGCCCATGGTCTGTTCGGTTTCACTCTTGTGCGTCTCGCTCTTGCGGGTGGCGAACACCAACCAGAACAGGGCGAGCAGAGTGCCGATGGTCAACAGGGATACATACCAGCTCCAGAAGGTGCTCATGGGGTGTCGCTCCTCAGTGCAGCGGACTTGGGTTCGTCGGCAAAAGGCAGCAGTGCCGCCTGGTTGAACGCCGCGCTACGCTTGCTGCTATAAGCCCAGAGCGTCACGCAGACGAAGGACAGCAGTACCAATGCCGTGCCTATGCCGCGCAGGGTGCCGATGTCGATAATTGCGGATGCCATGGTCTACCTCTTGTTCTTCACGGCAGTGCCGAGTACTTGCAGGTAGGCGACCATCGCGTCCATTTCGCTTTTGCCCTTGACCGCGTCGCTGGCGCCGGCGAGGTCTTCGTCGCTGTAGGGCACGCCGAGAGTGCGCAGGGCGCTCATCTTCTTCGCCGTATCGGCGCCATCGAGGATGTTCTCGACCAGCCAGGGGTAGCTCGGCATCTTCGACTCCGGCACCACGTTGCGCGGGTTATATAAATGCGCACGATGCCATTCGTCCGAGTAGCGACCGCCAACCCGGGCCAGGTCCGGGCCGGTGCGCTTGGAGCCCCAGAGGAAGGGGTGGTCGTAGACGCTTTCGCCGGCCACCGAGTAGTGGCCGTAACGCTCGGTTTCAGCGCGGAACGGGCGGATCATCTGCGAGTGGCAGCCGACGCAACCTTCGCGGATATACACATCACGACCTTCCAGCTGCAGCGCGGTATAAGGCTTGAGGCCCGCCACCGGTTCGTTGGTGACGTCCTGGAAAAACAGCGGGACTATCTGGGTCAGGCCGCCGATGCTCACGGCCAGCACCATCGCCAGGGCCATCAGGCCGATGTTCTTCTCGAGTATTTCGTGTTTCATCAGTGCGCTCCTTCCAGCGAATACTGTGCCGCGGCCTCTGCTTCGGCCGGCTTACTGGCGCGTACGGTCTGCCAGACGTTCCAGGCCATCAACAACATGCCGCTGAAGAAAATCGCGCCGCCGATCATCCGCACCACGAAGCCGGGGTGGCTGGCTTCCAAGGCTTCGACGAAGGAGTAGGTGAGGGTGCCGTCCTCGTTGACCGCGCGCCACATCAGGCCCTGGGCGATACCGTTTACCCACATCGAGGCGATATAGAGCACGGTGCCGATGGTGGCCAACCAGAAGTGCACGTTGATCAGGCCGATACTGTGCATCTGCTCGCGGCCGTAGACTTTCGGGATCATGTGGTAGAGCGAGCCGATCGACACCATCGCCACCCAGCCCAGAGCGCCGGCGTGTACGTGGCCGATGGTCCAGTCGGTGTAGTGGGACAGGGCGTTGACGGTCTTGATCGCCATCATCGGACCTTCGAAGGTCGACATGCCGTAGAACGCCAGGGAGACGACCAGAAAGCGCAGGATCGGGTCGGTGCGCAACTTATGCCAGGCGCCCGACAGGGTCATCATGCCGTTGATCATGCCGCCCCAGCTCGGTGCCAGCAGTACCAGCGACATCACCATACCCAGGCTTTGCGCCCAATCCGGCAGCGCGGTGTAGTGCAGGTGGTGCGGGCCGGCCCAGATGTACACGGCGATCAGCGCCCAGAAGTGCACGATCGACAGGCGATAGGAATACACCGGGCGACCGGCCTGCTTGGGCACGAAGTAATACATCATGCCGAGAAAGCCGGCGGTGAGGAAAAAGCCCACGGCGTTATGCCCGTACCACCACTGGATCATGGCATCGGTGGCGCCGGAATAGACCGAGTAGGACTTGGTCAGGGTGACTGGGATTTCCATATTGTTGACCAGGTGCAGGATGGCCACGGTGAGGATGAAACCGC
>CAMPJN010000157.1 GCA_946886875.1 uncultured Pseudomonas sp. | reverse complement strand
ATGCTCATGTACAGTCGTACACTCCGCTTCCTCGCCTGATCCCGCCTTGCCAGCGTTTCGCTCGCGACGCTTTTCACTCCGTTTTTCTGCTGATAAACGCGCTTAAGGCTGCAACCCAGCCCTTCAGTGCCGGACGCCCGGGCGCGATCCGCTCGGGCGTTGTTGTTTCCGAATTTCGTCAAGGGGATACCTGAATCATGTTGGACGCCACGCTTAAAGCTCAATTGAAGGCCTACCTCGAGAAGGTCACGCAGCCGTTCGAGATAGTCGCGTCCCTCGATGACAGCGACAAATCCCGCGAACTCAGTGCCTTGTTGCACGACATCGTCGGTTTGACCGACAAGATCAGTCTGCGTGAAGACGGCGACGACAGTCGCCAGCCGTCCTTCGCGCTCAATCGCCCGGGGGCGGATATCAGCCTGCGTTTTGCCGGCATCCCCATGGGCCATGAATTCACCTCGTTGGTGCTGGCATTGCTGCAGGTCGGCGGCCACCCCTCGAAGCTCGGCGCCGATCTGATCGAGCAGATCAAAGGCATCGAAGGCCAGTTCAGCTTCGAGACCTATTTCTCGCTGTCCTGCCAGAACTGCCCGGACGTAGTGCAGGCGCTGAACCTGATGGCGGTGCTCAACCCGAATATCCGCCACGTCGCCATCGATGGCGCGCTGTTTCAGGCCGAAGTCGAGCAGCGGCAGATCATGTCGGTGCCGAGCATCTACCTCAACGGCGAGCTGTTCGGCCAGGGCCGCATGGAAGTCGAGCAGATCCTCGCCAAGATCGACACCGGCGCCAGTGCCCGCGACGCCGAGAAACTCAGCGCTAAGCAGGCCTTCGACGTGCTGGTGGTCGGCGGCGGCCCGGCCGGCGCCGCGGCGGCTATCTATGCGGCGCGCAAGGGCATCCGCACCGGTGTCGCGGCCGAGCGTTTCGGCGGCCAGGTGCTGGACACCATGGCCATCGAGAACTTCATCTCGGTGCAGGAAACCGAGGGGCCGAAGCTGGCCCGCGCCCTTGAAGAGCACGTCAAGCAGTACGAAGTCGACATCATGAACCTGCAGCGCGCCAGCGCCATAGTCCCGGCCAAGGAGGCCGGCGGTCTGCATGAAGTGAAGTTCGACAGCGGCGCTTCGCTCAAGGCCAAGACCCTGATCCTCGCCACCGGCGCACGCTGGAGGGAGATGAACGTGCCGGGCGAGCAGCAATACCGCGGCAAGGGCGTGGCCTACTGCCCGCATTGTGACGGTCCACTGTTCAAGGGCAAGCGCGTGGCGGTGATCGGCGGTGGCAACTCCGGCGTCGAGGCGGCCATCGACCTGGCCGGGATAGTCGCCCATGTCACTCTTATCGAGTTCGACAGCCAGCTACGCGCCGACGCGGTGTTGCAGAACAAGCTCAACAGTCTGGCCAACGTGACCGTTATCAAAAGCGCGCTGACCAGCGAAGTGCTGGGCGATGGGCAGAAGGTCAACGGCCTGGTCTATAAGGACCGCGTCAGCGACCAGCTGCATAGCATCGCGCTGGAAGGCATCTTCGTGCAGATCGGCCTGCTGCCCAACAGCGACTGGCTCAAGGGTGTGATCGAGCTATCGCCGCGCGGCGAGATCATCGTCGACTCCAAGGGCGGCACCAATGTGCCCGGTATCTTCGCCGCCGGCGACGTCACCACTGTGCCCTACAAGCAGATCGTGATTGCCGTGGGCGAGGGCGCCAAGGCTTCGCTCAGCGCCTTCGATCACCTGATCCGGTCGGTTTGATGGTTTGGAGCGCAGGCCGGCTGCGGGGGGATTGCTCCGGCATCTGCCGACGGCAGATGGCTCGCAGCGCGCACCAGGGCGATCAGCGGCTTGCTGCGTTGGTAGCGCGCTAGCCGCCCCCCCAGTTCATCGGGCAGCTGCGTGCAGGCTTGAAAACCCAGCCGCAGGTAGAAGGCGTCGAGTTGTGGATGGCAGAACAGCCAGACCGGCTCGGCGCTGTGTTGCAACGCCTGCTCGACCAACTGCCGCGCCAGCCCTTGGCGCCGCCGCTCGGGGGCGACGAACAGGCCGGTCAGCCACTGCCCCGTGGCGACTGGGCGCAGGCACAGGGCGGCGGCGATCTCGTTGGTCTGGATCACCCAAACTCGGTCTTCATGATGGGTGCGCATGGGGCTGCGATGGGCGCGATAGAACTTGTTCGCCAGTGCTTTCAGCGATTCGGGGAGAGGGCGGATCTGTACGGCGGGCATGGGGGTATTGGCGGCAATAATGAATGGGCAGGGCCTGCTAGGCAGGCCCCCTCTGGGCCATCAATGACTACCGAGCAGGCCCTTGTCGCCCTGTTTACCTTTCTTGGCCAGGCGCTTTTCCTGTGGGGTTTTCAGGGCCTTTTTCTTGTCCTGCTTCTTTGAATCCATACCTTTGCTCATGATCTTCACCTAGGGTTAGCGAATACGTGATTGTTGCGGCGATTGTTGCGGTTGTTCCGGCATCGTCACCTCCGCGGGCGCATCAGCCTGTTGCTGTGAAGTTCATCTATTGCATTCAGAGCTGTGATCAGAGCATAGCTGGGCTTGAGCGGCAAAGCCCGGCCGCCGGACGGTGACTGTTCGACTGGTTAACAGTTCGTTGGCAAAGTGCGCTTAGGCCGGTGACAGCTGCAGCGCAGGGTCGCATCATGGGCGCTCTTGCGCGTTTGTCGAGGGGCGCTTTCACCAGGTTGCAGAAGCAGTCGATGACTTTGACAGAAGAAACATTGATATATGCCGGGCAGAGCGTCGCCGGCCAGGTACGCGGGCATAACGAGGATGCCCTGCTGTGCTGCCCCGAGTTGAACCTGTGGGCGGTGGCCGACGGTATGGGTGGGCACAGTTGCGGCGAAGTGGCCAGCGCCCTGGCGCTGCAAAGCTTGCAGAGCGCCTGCGCCGCTGGCGAGACGCTGGTCGACGCGGTGCACGCCGCCAATCGGGCGATTCTCGCCGCCGCAGCCAGCGATAGCCAAGGCCGCGGCATGGGCACCACGCTGGTCGCGGTGCGTTTCGACGGTGGCGATTTCGATATCGCCTGGGTCGGCGACAGCCGCGCCTACCGGGTCGGTGCCGAGCGCATCGAGCGCTTGACCCGTGACCACAGCTGGGTGCAATCGATGATCGACGCCGGGCAGATGAGCCCCGCGGAGGCGCGTGATCACCCGCAGCGCAATGTCATCCTGCGCTGTCTGGGGCGTGACGACCAATTGCTTGAAGTGGGTAGCATGCAAGGCAGCCTCGGCAGCCATGAACTGTTGTTGTTGTGCAGCGACGGCTTGACCGGCGAGCTGGATGACGAACAGATCCATCGGCTGTGCGCCGCCGCGCAGACCCTCGACGAGCTGGTGACGCAGCTGATCGGCGAAGCCAACCGTCTGGGTGGCAGGGATAACATCTCCTGCGTCGTGCTCGCGCGCAATGTGCCGCCGCCGGGCGAAGGGGCCAGGCCGCGCGGTTTCCTCAGTCGCTTGTTCAATTCGCGCAAGAAGCCGCTCGATGCGGGGCAGCGGCCATGAGCGAACCCTTGATCGACATACCCGGCTATAAGGTGCACGGCCTGCTCGGCCAGGGCGGCATGGCCGAGGTCTACCTCGCCACCCAGCAATCGTTGCACCGCAAGGTCGCGGTCAAGGTGCTGTTGAGCGCCAACGACCAGGCCTTCACCCAGCGCTTTATCAAGGAAGGCCACATAGTCGCCTCCCTGCATCACCCTTCGATCATTACCATCTACGACATCGACCAGCTGGATGATGGCCGCTATTACCTGGCCATGGAATTCGTACCCGGCGGTGATCTGGCGCGGCGCAAGGGTGAGGTTTTCGCGCCCCGGCGAGCCCTGGAAATCGTCCGCCAGATCGCCAGCGGCCTGGCCGTGGTGCATGAAAAAGGCCTGGTGCACCGCGATATCAAACCGGCCAATATCCTCTTTCGCGACGACGGCACCGCGGTGATCACCGACTTTGGCGTGGCCAAGGAAGTGGAGCTGGATCACGACCTCACCCAGTTCGGCATCGCCGTCGGCAGTCCGGCCTACAGCAGCCCGGAGCAGGCGCAGTGTCAGGCGTTGGATGCGCGCAGCGACATTTACAGCCTCGGCGTGATTCTGCTGGAGATGCTTACCGGCACCAACGCCTACCGTGGCGCCAGCTACCCGCAGACGGTGATGAACCACGTACAGATGGCTGTGCCTGAATTACCCGACACCTTGCGCGACTATCAGTGGCTGCTCGACAGAATGCTGGCCAAAGACCCCGATGAGCGCTTTGCCGATTGCCGGGTATTGTTGGCGAGTCTGGACGAGATATGCGGCTCCGAGTCGGACACCATGCCGACCTTTGCGTCGCCGCCGAGCAACAAACCGCGGAGCCGCCTGGCGCACCCGTTATGGACCTGGCTATTGGCGATAGTGTTGGTGGGCAGCCTCGCCAGCGGTGGTTATTACCTCTACCAGCAACAGCGCATCCTCACGTATCTGGCCAAGGGCGAGCAGCGCCTGGACGAGGGCCAGCTGCTCGAACCGCCGTTCGACAATGCCGACTATTACTTCCGTCAGGCCCTGGCGCTCGACGCTGAACATGCCGCTGCCCTCGACGGCCTGCGCCGGGTGTTGCAAGCGCGGATCGATGGCTATCTGGCACTGGCCGAACAGCGCCTGGGCGAAGGGCAGTTGTCGATGCCCGAGGACGACAGCGCGACCTATTATTTCCGTCAGGTGCTGGCCTGGGAACCGGATAACCTGCTCGCCCTGGCTGGTATCGAGCGGGTGGCGCAGCGCTTTATCGAACACAGCGAAGAAGCTTACGGGCGCCGCGAATTTACCCTGGCGCTGGCCTATATCGAGCAGGGCTTGGAAGTGGCGCCGAGCAACGAGAAGCTGCAACGACTGCACGCCGACCATGAGCGCCGCAGCCGCGTCGCACAAACCTCACGTAGCGCCAGCCAAGCGCGTAGCACTTCGGCGGCTCGTGCGCCGGCGGCCCAACCGAACAAGCAGAACCCGATCAAGCGTTTCTGGAACAACCTCTTCAACGATTGAGGTAAGCGTCGAATGCTCAGGATTCACTTCAGCGACAACCGTCAAGCGCCGATCTGGCTGGTCGAGGAGCGCTTCACCATCGGCCAGGACAGCCGTAACAACCTGGTCTTGGCCGATTCAGGCACCGCGCCCTTTCACGCGGAAATTCGCCAGGATCAGGGCTTCTATTACCTCAGCGACATTACCGACCAGGGCGGCATCTTCCAGGGTTCCACTTTCGTCAACGACGAACGTGTCGGCGCGCGCTTCCAGCTGCGCCCGGACGACCGCGTGCGCATCGGCACGGTCGAGATGCTGCTGGTCGATCCGGCCAGGAGCAAGGTCAAGAGCGAAACGGCGGCACGCTGGTTCGTACAGGTGATCGCCGGCGAGCACGAGGGCAAGAAATTCCATATCCACGGCTCGATGACATTCGGCCGTTCGGCTAAATGCGAGCTGTGTTTCAGCGATTTGGGCTTGTCGCGGCGGCACTGCGAGTTCTACCTCAAGGACGATGTGCTGGAGGTCAAAGACCTGGCCTCGGCCAATGGCGTGATGGTTAACCAGCAGAAGGTCGGCACCGCCGTGCTGCAGCCGGGCGACCAGGTGAAGATGGGCTCGGTGAGCCTGCTGGTGATCGGCCCGAAGGTCGCGGTCGCCCAGGCCGAGGATGAAGACGCCACGGTATTTATGCGCGCCGTCGATTTGCCCAAGCCGCTCCGCAGTTCGCCGCCACCGCGTACGGCCAGCGCCCAGCCGGCGGCCAGGGCCAACCCGCTGCGCGCCGCCGCCCAGGCAAATCCTGCCGCGAAAGCGCTACCGGTTGCCGCTGGCAATATCCGTTCGAACAAACCTTTGCTGATTGTCGCGGTGGCCGTCGCCTTGCTCTGCGTTGTCGGCGCATTGGCGGTGGTGCAGTTGTATTGAGGCGTCTGCAAGTAGCAAGATGATGATCAACGCGACCGTATATTCGACTTCGTAAAGGCCGAGCCTAGATGGGACGTTCGCTGCTGGAGTGCCTATCGGATGAGCGACCCTGTGATGGATCTGCGGGCTACTTGGCGTTTATCCAGCCGAGTGTATGGATACTCTGCACCCGTTGAATCATCGCGGACTCTTGTCTGGCGGCTTTGAGCCGGGCTTCGATGTTTTGAATCTGCGTGTCGATCATATCGACTTGGTTGGTGATCTGTTCAAGCAACTCGATCAGATCGGCTATCACTTCTTGATCGGGCTTGGCCTGGCGAATCAGCGCCTCCAGTGCGCTGCGCCCCCTGTGGCGCGACCTGCCCGCGTTCGGCCAGCAGGCTGCGCGCCTGGTTGAGTAATTGGGTGCGCTGGCTGACCAGCAGCTCCCGCAGCCGGTGCTGGGCACAGAGATCTTGCTGTTGAACCGTCTTGACCGGAGCAGGGCGCACGCGCTGATCCTGATGGACGGCGAAGATGGCATCGGCATCATTGCCATCGTTCTTGTTACCTATACGCTGCTTGTTAACAAACTGGGCGGGCACTCGTTTGACCCGGTATCCCAGCGACTGCAAGCGGCGACACCAATAGTTGCTGCTGGCACAAGCCTCCATTACCACCAGGCAATCAATAATCACCTGACTGCTAACCCATCCCTGAATTCATCCCTGCGGGCTACTTGCGCCGCGGGGTATCCCTGCCTGCATCCAAGACTCGACATGCTGGCGAACTGCTAGAGTCAATGGCATCGCCGTCGACGCCAATGCCGCTGGGAGGAGTATTCGGTGCCTGCACGTCCCGCTTCCCGCCTGTTTCGCCAGGGTCTCGGCACGCTTTGCCTGGCGGCGCTGTTGCTGTTGCCGCTGCTGCATCTCTGGCCTGCCCTCGACAGGCTGAACAATGCCCATCTGGACTGGCTGATTCGTCAGCGCGCCGCCGAGCGCACCCCGGACCCAAGCTTGTTGCTGATCGATATCGATGACCTGAGCCTGCAAGCCATGGCCAATGAAGCCGGCAAGTGGCCCTGGCCACGGTCGCTGCATGCCGAGCTGCTGGAGTACCTGCTGGCGCAGCAACCGCGGGCGGTAGCCTTCGACGTGATGTTCAGCGAGCCGGATCAATTCAACCCCGACGCCGACAGTTACTTCGCCGAAGTGCTGCACGGCGCCCACAACATCTACCTCGCGGCCCTGGTGCAACAACCGGCAGAAGGCAGCCAACCGCCGCTGCTGCGCGACTATCCCGAACAAACCTGGCAGCCCCCTGCCCAGCGCGGCGCGGCGGATGAGCGTGGCTTGCTGTTGCTACCCAACGCCGTGCCCAGCGCCTTGTGGCACCTGGGCAATATCAACTTCCGCGCGGACGCCGATGGTATCGGTCGTCATCATCAGCTGTACCGTGCGTTTGGCGACTGGCGCTTGCCCAGCCTGCCCGCGCGCATCGCCCATGACCTGGGTGCGACTTTGCCCGACCAGAGCGAATTACTCCTCGACTGGCCCAGCGCCAGCCGTCTGCCCTACCCGCGCCAGCCCTACGCCGCAGTGCTGGCCGCAGCACGCGAGCAAGGCACGCCGCTGGCGGCAGAGCTGTTCAAGGACAAGATAATCGTCATCGGCACCACCGCCTCGGGCCTGCACGACTTGCGGCCCACGCCGCTGGATACCCTCTACCCGGCACCCTTCATTCTGATGACCGCAATCGACAACCTGCTCAACGGCAGCCAGTTGCGCCAGGCAGACGCTTGGGCCGAGCTGCTCGGTCCCTTCCTTCTATTGCTGGGTTTGATCGCGCTGTTGCTGCGCGAACGGCTGCCCGCCGCCTTCGCCCTCTGCCTGCTTGGCAGTCTGGCGCTGGTGGCCGGCAGCTATGCCCTGGCGTTGCAGGGGCTGCTGCTCGGCGTGGTGCCGGGGTTGATCAGCCTCTGGTTGTTGCTCGCTGCGGCCCTGACCCTGTTCTATCTGCGTCGACGCCAACAGCTGCAGGACACCATCCGCCTGTTCAGCCGCTTTATGGACCCGGTGGTGGTCAACCAACTGGTCGCCCGGGACGACCCAGAAGCCTTGCTGGCCAGCAAGGAGTGCCAACTCACGGTGCTGTTTTCCGATATCCGCAACTTCACCACGCTCTCGGAAAAACACAGCGCCGCCGAAATCGTTCATCTACTCGAAGGCTATTTCAGCAGCCAGGTGGAGGTGTTGTTCAAGCACCAGGCGACGC
>CAMPJN010000156.1 GCA_946886875.1 uncultured Pseudomonas sp. | reverse complement strand
CGAGCCTGTTTTTAACGCAGTATTGCCAACGCAGGTAGTTTTTCAACGGCCTGCTGGCGCTCAACTGAACGCCTGGATAATCCTTTCGCGCTGCGCCCCATCCGGCAGGCGCCCGCGGCCGGCTTTGAGATTGTCGGCCATATAGCGCGGGTTGGACGTGGCGGGTATCACCACCGTCACCGCCTGGTTGGCGAGGATGAACTTGAGCAGCAACTGCGCCCAGGAGTTGGCGTCGACCTCTATCGCCCAGTCCGGCAAAGGCTTGTCCTTGAGTGGTCGCAGCAGCTGACCGCGCTGGAAGGGGCGGTTGATCAGGGTGGCGATGCCGTGGTCGGCGCAAAAGGGCAGCAGGCGTTTTTCGGCGTTGCGTTCGGCCACCGAATAATTGAACTGGACGAAATCCAGCTTCTCCCGCTTCAGCACTTCGAGTAGATCATCGTGGGCCGAATCGAGGTAATGGGTGACGCCGATATAACGCACCTTGCCCTGGTCTTTCAGCTCGCGCAGCAGCGCCAGTTGCGTGCGGGTGTCCTGCAGATTGTGCACCTGCATCAGATCGATCCGCTTGGTTTGCAGTGCGCGCAGGCTGTCGTTGAACTGGGCCAGGCCGCGCTCGCGGCCGTTGGCGGAAATTTTACTCGCGAGAAACACCTTGTCCTGGGTGTTGGTGCGTTGCAGCAGCTCGCCGGTGACCTGCTCCGCGGCGCCATAGCTTGGCGCGGTATCGATCAGCTTGGCGCCGCCATTGCTAAAGGTACGAACCACATTTTCGAGGGGCTTGAGGATGGCGTCGTCGATACGTACATCGAAGGTACGCGAGGTGCCCAGACCGATCACCGGCAGGGTTTCGCCGCTGCTAGGTATCGGCCGCTGCAACAATTGCGAGGGATCGGCCAGGGCGCCAGCGCGGGCCCAGCCCGGAGCTGCGGCGAGGGCGAGCAGCGTTGCACTGCGCTGAATAAATTGGCGGCGGCTGGGCATAGAGTCCTCCGTGGTCGCACCGCAACGGATGCAGAAAAGTCCTCGAGCAAGGGCACGACAAATCACCCCCTTCGAGCATAGACCTATGACCGCAGTGGTCCGGCAAAGGTGATAGGTGGTTGTTACCTGGTATGTCGCAGGCCCCCATAAATGGGGCGATGCCGTTGCGCCTGGTAGCCCGGATGCAATCCGGGGATATCTGCGCCCGCGCCACCGCTCCCGGATTGCATCCGGGCTACAAAAGCTCCGCCTTTAACCGCTGGCCGCTAGGGCCTCGAGAAAACTCTCCAGCACCAGATGCGGCCGCCGGCCTTTGCGGGTTACCGAGGCCAGGCTGAGGTCGTAGAAGCGCGTCGCCGGTTTCAGTGCACGCAGGCGGCCTTGTTGCACCCAGGCCTGGGCATAGTGGTCGGGCAGGTAGCCGATATAGCGACCGGTGAGGATCAGAAAAGCCATGCCTTCGCGGTCCGAAGCACTGGCGGTGCAATTGAGCGCCTGATAGTGGCTCTGCACCTCGGGCGGCAGACGGAAGGTCGGCGCTATCGCCTCCTGGGCATTCAGTCGCGTGTCTTCGAGTTGCTGGTCGTCGACATAGAACAAAGGGTGGCCGACCGCGCAGTAGAGCAACGAGCGCTCGTCGTACAGCACCTGATAATCCAACCCGGACAGCGGATTGCTCTGCGGCACCACGCCGATATGCAGGCGGCCGTCGAGCACGCCTTGCTCGACTTCGCTGGGCGGGGTCATGCGGATATGGATATGCACGTCCGGGCCGCGCTCTTTCAGGCGCGCCAGGGCATGGGTGATGCGCATATGCGGCACCGTTACCAGATTGTCGGTCAGGCCGATATTCAGCTCACCGCGTAGGTGTTGGTGCAGGCCGTTGACCTCGGTGCGAAAGCTCTCCAATGCGGCCAGCAGTTGCTGGGTGCTTTGGTACACCTCGCGGCCTTCCTCGGTCAGGGCGAAACCGGCGCGGCCGCGTTGGCACAGGCGCAAGCCCAGGCGCTGTTCGAGGTCGCTCATCTGCTGGCTGATCGCCGAGCGACCGATGCCCAGGGCGCTTTCGGCGGCGGAAAAACCGCCGCATTCGACTACGCTGCGAAACAGCTTGAGCAGGCGGATATCGAAGTCGCTGACCTGGGCCAATGGATCGGGGCGGCGTGTGCTCATGGTTTACTGCTCATTGTTTAGTGAGTGGTTAACTAAGGATAAGAAGAGTGTGCTTTTACTGACTGTATGCCCGTGGCACCTTTGCCAGCAACAGATTCGTTTTTGCTGGGTGGGATTGCAGCCCAGCCCTGCCACAAAATAATCAAGTCGCCCACATGCGAGGCCGCACCATGAACATGCCGCAGAGCGCCACTCCGTCCCTGGCCAGCCAGCTCAAGCTGGATGCCCACTGGATGCCCTTCACCGCCAACCGCAGCTTCCAGCGCGACCCGCGTTTGATCGTCGGTGCCGAAGGCAGCTGGCTGATCGACGACCAGGGCCGTCGCGTCTATGACAGCCTGTCCGGCCTGTGGACCTGCGGCGCCGGCCATTCGCGCAAGGAAATCCAGGACGCCGTGGCCAAACAGCTCGGCACCCTGGATTACTCGCCGGGTTTCCAGTACGGCCATGCGCTGTCCTTCCAGCTGGCCGAGCAGATGGCCGACCTGATGCCTGGCGACCTCAACCACGTGTTCTTCACCGGCTCCGGCTCCGAGTGCGCCGACACCGCGGTGAAAATGGTCAAGGCTTACTGGCGCCTGAAAGGCCAGCCGGCCAAGACCAAATTTATCGGCCGCGCCCGTGGTTACCACGGCGTCAATATCGCCGGCACCAGCCTCGGCGGCATGGGTGGCAACCGTAAAATGTTCGGCCAGTTGATGGATGCCGATCACCTGCCGCACACCCTGCAGCCGCACCTGGCTTATACCAATGGTATGGCCGCGACCGGCGGCGTCGAGCTGGCCAACGAACTGCTCAAACTAATCGAGCTGCACGACGCCTCGAATATCGCTGCGGTGATAGTCGAGCCGATGTCCGGCTCCGCCGGCGTCATAGTGCCGCCCGAGGGCTACCTGCAACGCCTGCGCGAGATCTGCACCCAGCACAACATCCTGCTGATCTTCGACGAAGTGATCACCGCGTTTGGCCGTATGGGCAAATGGAGCGGCGCCGAATATTTCGGCGTCACCCCGGACATCATCAACGCCGCCAAGCAGATCACCAACGGCGCCATTCCACTGGGTGCGGTCATCGCCTCCAGCGAGATCTACAACACCTTTATGCGGCAGGCCACGCCCGAGCATATGGTCGAGTTCGCCCACGGCTACACCTACTCGGCCCACCCGGTGGCCTGCGCCGCCGGTCTGGCCTCGCTGGAATTGCTCAAGCGCGAGAGCCTGCTGCAGCAATCCGCCGAGCTGGCGCCTAAATTCGGCGCGGCCCTGCATGGCCTTAAAGGCGGCAAACACATCGTCGATATCCGCAACTGCGGCCTGGCCGGCGCCATCCAGCTGGCGCCGCGCGACGGCGACCCGGTGGTGCGCCCCTACGAAGCCGGTATCGCCCTGTGGAAGGCCGGTTTCTACGTACGCTTCGGCGGCGACTGCCTGCAGTTCGGGCCAACCTTCAACGCCAAGATGGAAGACCTCGACCGTGTGTTCAGCGCCGTCGGCGACGCCCTGCAGAGCCTCGATTGATGAGCCGAGCGCAAGCGGTGGCCAGCGTGCAGGTGAATAACCCGCAGGTGATAGTCACCGAGTGGCGCTTCGCCCCCGGCGCCGAAACCGGCCGCCACTGTCACGGTTACGACTATGTGGTGGTGCCTATGACCGATGGCACCCTGCTGCTGGAAACCCCGCAGGGCGACAAGTACGCCGAGCTCAAGGCCGGGCAGGCCTACTACCGCCAGGCCGGTGTCGAGCATAACGTAATCAATGCCAGCGACCACGAGATCGTGTTCGTCGAAACCGAAATCAAACCCTAGGGTGATAGTCCCCCTCGCCCCTTTGGGGAGAGGGTCGGGGTGAGGGGCGAAGTCACCACCGTCCCCACCAGATTCACCCAACAGAATTCGCTAACGGAGTTATTTATGAGCCTTGTCACCCACCTGATCCACGGCGAGCGCATCGCCGGCACCGGCCGCACCGCAGACGTGTTCAACCCGTCCACCGGCGCAGTCAGCAAGCAGGTCGCCCTGGCCGACCGCGCTACCCTGCAACTGGCCATCGACTCGGCCAAAGCCGCGTTCCCGGCCTGGCGCAACACCCCGGCGGCCAAGCGCGCCCAGGTGATGTTCCGCTTTAAGCAACTGCTCGAGCAGCACGAAGGCGCTATCGCCCAGCTGATCAGCGAAGAACACGGCAAAACCCTGGAAGACGCCGCCGGCGAACTCAAGCGCGGCATCGAAAACGTCGAATTCGCCTGCGCCGCTCCGGAAATCCTCAAGGGCGAATACAGCCGCAACGTCGGCCCGAATATCGATGCCTGGAGCGACTTCCAGCCGATCGGCGTAGTCGCTGGCATCACCCCGTTCAACTTCCCGGCCATGGTGCCGCTGTGGATGTACCCGCTGGCCATCGTCTGCGGCAACTGCTTCATTCTGAAACCATCCGAGCGCGACCCCAGCTCCACCCTGTATATCGCCGAACTGCTGCTCGAAGCCGGCCTGCCGAAAGGCGTGCTCAACGTCGTGCACGGCGACAAGGAAGCGGTCGACGGCTTGATCGAAGCGCCGGAAGTCAAAGCCCTGAGCTTCGTCGGCTCCACGCCGATCGCCGAATACATCTACAGCGAAGGCACCAAGCGCGGTAAGCGCGTGCAGGCGTTGGGCGGCGCGAAAAACCACGCAGTGCTGATGCCCGATGCCGACCTGGACAATGCCGTCAGCGCGCTGATGGGCGCGGCCTACGGGTCCTGCGGCGAGCGTTGCATGGCCATCTCGGTGGCCGTGTGCGTAGGTGATCAGATCGCCGATGCCTTGGTGCAGAAGCTGATCCCGCAGATCAAAGGCCTGAAAATCGGCGCCGGCACTTCCTGTGGCTTGGATATGGGCCCGCTGGTCACAGGCGCGGCGCGGGACAAGGTCAAAGGCTATATCGACGCAGGCGTGGCCCAGGGCGCCAACCTGGTGGTCGACGGCCGCGACCTGGTGGTGGCCGGCAACGAAAACGGCTTCTTCGTCGGCGGTACGCTGTTCGACATGGTCACCCCGGAAATGAGCATCTACACCGACGAAATCTTCGGCCCGGTGCTGTGCATCGTCCGCGTCAACAGCCTGGAAGACGCCATGCAGTTGATCAACGACCACGAATACGGCAACGGCACCTGCATCTTCACCCGCGACGGCGAATCCGCTCGCTTGTTCTGCGACGAGATCGAAGTCGGCATGGTCGGCGTCAACGTGCCCCTGCCGGTGCCTGTGGCCTACCACAGCTTCGGCGGCTGGAAGCGCTCGCTGTTCGGCGACCTGCATGCCTACGGCCCGGACGGCGTACGCTTCTACACCCGCAAAAAGGCCATCACCCAGCGCTGGCCGCAACGCGCCTCCCACGAAGCTGCGCAGTTTGCGTTCCCCAGCAACGGCTAAGCGCGGGTAGGGCGGTAAAACCAAAGGCCAGTCGAGAGACTGGCCTTTTTGTTTGATCTATCCCCGTAGGATGGGGTGATTCTCGCAATTTCCCTGGGTATCGCTGCGCTCAACCCAGGCTACCTGCTGGCCCTCAGGGATATTTGATCATATAGGCGACCGGGAAATGGTCGCTGCGTAGCACCTTGCTCAGGTATACCCGCTCGACGACGTTGTATACCTCGTTCGGTTTGAAGTGGTGGACGGATTTGAGCGTGCCCGACTCACCCGTAAGTGTTTTCACCGCGACGGAGGCATGGCAGATGGACTTCGATTCGCAGAGTTCATTGATATAGGCGTAGTCCAGCAGCGACGGTACGGCGAGGTCGCCGAACGCGACGTCGCTGCCCATGCAGGAGTTTACGTATTCGCTCTCGCTCATCTGCACCCCGCCATAGGCGTTTCTTTTCTCCTCGGCATAGAGTTTTTTCGCCAGGGACAGTGAGGTGCGCACGGAAATATGGGTGAAACCGGCGTCCCCTGGCGTGCAGCGCAGCATTTTTTCATTGCTGGGCTTGAGGGTGAAGGCATCCGCGGCAGTGCTGGCTTCGGTATTCAGGTCGCCGCCGAAGAAGATCAGCCTTTTGATTTTGCCCTGGCCCTGTAGCTGGCCGAGCAGGAGAATGTCCTCCCGTACCTGGGCTGCCGCTTTGTATGAGGCATTGGCGTGGCAGAAGGCGAAAAGGTTGTCCTCGTTATCGCTCAACAGCAGCGTGGCGCGTATGGCCTCGTCGCCGAGTGGCAGCTCGAATTTTTCCGAGAATTTATCCGCTACATCGTCTCTGACAAACACCATGGAGCCCAGGGTCGTACTCTTGCGCAAGCCGCCTTCCTGGCTCAGGGACGCCTTCAGCGTGTAAGCCCCTTTCAGATCGCTCACCAGTCGCAAGTTCGGGTTGCCGGTGGTGCCGACTTCGAACAGTGCGAGAATCTCGGGTTTCAACGCGACCAGGGTGCTGGTCAAGGCATCCAGCTTTTCCTCGTAAGCCTCGCTCATGGGCTTGCGTACATTCTGGTTGTTGAGGTGTTGGGTGTTCCACATCAGTATTTTGACGGTTGGCATGCTCGGTCCTTCCCGTAATTATTCACGCTCCGTAACGCCTCCTCACCCCCGCACCTCGTGCGTGCCGCCGGGTAAGCGTTCAAGCGTAGCAACTTTGCTCGGGATCAATAGGCGGGACTTTCATTCGTCATTGTCTTGTTCGGCGCCGCTGATTCGTCTATCAGTCAGGGCTTTCTGTTAGGCGATGCGCATGTGAGCAAGGAGCAACAACGATGAGCGAGCCCTTTACTCTGGATCTGCAAAGCTACCTCGGGCGCCTGGGCTACCCGTCGGCACCGCCACCGACCCTGGCAACCCTGGGCGAACTGCAATTGCGGCACACCGCCGAGTTCCCCTTCGAAACCCTGTCATCGATGCTTCGCGCGCCGGTTGCGGTGGACCCCGCGACGATTCAGCACAAGCTGCTGCGCCAGGGGCGCGGCGGTTATTGCTTCGAACTCAACCAGCTGTTTCTGCTGTTGTTGCAGGCGCTGGGCTTTGAGGCGCGCGGGCTGACCGGGCGGGTGGTGATGGGCGGGCCGGAGGATGCACAGACCGCGCGCACCCATATGATAGTGCTGGTGACCCTCGACGGGGTGCGCTACATCGTCGATGTGGGCTTCGGCGGCATGGTGCCGACCGGCCCGCTGCTGCTGGACAGCGAAGCGCAGCAAGCCACCCCGCACGAGCCTTACCGGCTCACCCAGGTCGACGGCAGCTACACCTTGCGCGCGCTGGTGGGCGAGGAGTGGCGGGCGATGTATGTGTTCGATCTGCAAGCGGTGGCGGAGATCGACTACAGCGTTGCCAGCTGGTACGTGTCCACCCATCCGGACTCGCCATTCCTCGGCCAGATGATCGTCGCCCGCACCGGGCCGCACCTACGCAAGACCCTGAACAACGGCAGCTTCGCCATCCATCGCATGGGCGAGGCCAGCGAGCGCGTGCAGTTGCGGGATGTCGATGCGGTGCTTGATGTGCTGCGGGAAGAGTTCGCCATTCAGGTGCCGGAGCATCCCGAGTTGCGCTCGACCATCGAGCGGTTGATCGCTGGCGAGTGAGGCTTGGGCAACTGCAGTCCCTTGCAGATGAGAGCCACCCCAACGGTAGCCCGGGTTGAGCGCAGCGATACCCGGGAATCGGTGCCCTGGGTATCGCTGCGCTCAACCCAGGCTACGTGCTTTTGGCAGTCGCCCCAAAAGTAACTAAAAGGTTTTGCCCCTGCATCCGTGACTAGGCGTCCCCGTCTTGCTGCGCTCGACTTCCCTCACTCCATCATTGCTCCGTGGGCACGCCGCGAAGGGCCATCCATGGCCCATCGCGGCTCTCGCGACATCCATGCCGCTCAACCCACTACACAAAGATTGCGTTCGGCCTCCTGAAGGGGCGTTTGGCGTCGCCTGAAAGATCGCGCTCAATTACCGGTAAATCAAAAAACAGCGCCCACGCGGAGCGTGGGAACGAGGTGAATCCTGGCTGTTCCCCGCACGTTTCCCCCATTTTCCCAGAGCCTTTATCAAAAAGGGCCTGGAACTTGCTAATGCCTGTGTAGCCCGGCCAGAAACGGGCATCCACAGGCTAACTGTAAGACGGAGCACATTTGATGATCACTGCCTCTATCGCCGATTGCATGAGCAAG
>CAMPJN010000155.1 GCA_946886875.1 uncultured Pseudomonas sp. | reverse complement strand
AATCTCCGGGCAAAAAACTTGGGCACTAGCATACTGGCATTATGGCAGCATGTCCTCCGGTGCCTTATAGGTATATCTCAGGCTTGGCTGAGTGG
The DNA here is from genome assembly GCA_946886875.1 of uncultured Pseudomonas sp. The sequence goes on along the minus strand of CAMPJN010000155.1, from coordinate 8,216 downwards.
GCGGTGCTGGCCGATTCTAGCGGTACCGCCGCGGCTGTCATAGAGATTTGGCGTTTCACCGCCACGCAGGATGCCGAGCATGCTGCGGGCCGAGGCCTGGCTGGAGCGAATCAAGCGGCCGTTACGCAGGTTGGCGGCCTGGCAGCTCTCGAGCCGCGCGTTCAGGCGATCGCCGCTGGCCATGAGTTCGGCACCTTGGGCAGAGTTCGCCGCCAGCGCTTGCAGGCCGGCGCGATCAGCGCTCAATTGCAGGCCGAGCAGCACCTGGCTGCGCGCGCTGGCATGCTGATCGAGCAGGGCGAGTAGCGGCAGTTTGTCTGCGAGAATGCTTTGCAGGCGGGGGAGGTCGCGTTCACCGAGGGCTTGAAATTCGTCATCGATCAGCTCAAGCAAGCGCTCGGCGGCGTCGATATCCTGGGTGAAAAGGTCGAGCAGGGTAATATCGTGCATTGCGCGGACTCTTGGGGAGCGCAGCGGATCAAGGCATTTCTGCGAGTGATCCGGTGCTAAGCGTCAAACATCCCCAGTGCCGCCCTGAAGCTAACGCTGGGATTCGAAATTGAGCAGTTTGCTGGCGACGCGCTGGCTGTCGACCTGATAGCTACCGTCGGCAATCGCTTGTTTCAGCTGGGCGACGCGCTCTTTGTCCACAGTGGGCTGATCGCGCAATTTGTCGCTGATGCTCTGCAGCTGCTGTGCTTCACGGCTGAGCTGAACGGGTTCGCCGCTCTTGCTGGCCTGCGCTTGATCGACAGCGGGCGCGCTTGCCGGTTGCTGAGTGCCGATGGCTTCGGTGCGACCGCCGGACTGAGCACCGCCGGTACGCCCCGAATTGGCTGGCGTTGCGGCATTGTTAGGTCGGTTGAAGTCGATGACCATGGTGCTAAACCTCGAACAGTGTATGGACGCTTGCCTAGCTTGTCGGCTGTGCCCGGAAAAACTTTAGCGATCTGATGAAAACTATTTAGCGCCAACTAAGGCCGCAGTCTGAGGCCCCTGACTGACTATTTCCAGCCGCGCCCGAGGCAATAATGTTCACAGTCTAAACGCAGTACGCGAGATCGTCAGCTAATCGTCTGTCAGGTACCTCGCATGGTTATTCAAGGCTCTGTTGAATCTCTGACAAGAGTCTCTAACAAGAACCGTGCCTACATGGCCACTTCAACCTGGCCGCGGCCGGTCACCCGTGCTTTGACCACCCGTTGCGAACCCAGATTGCGCACGTCTATCTGTTCACCCAAAGCCCCGTCGGACAAGGCCTCGCCCGGCATGCGCACATTGATGCCGCCACTGCGCGCGCTGATGATCACCTGGTCGCCGCGGCTAATCACTTCGGCCTGCTCGACGTGGATAGGTGCGAGTATCTGGTCTGGCTGTAACGGCCGCGTCAGTTTTTTGCCTATAGCCTGCTGCAACGCGTTCAGATAACCCTGGTTGAGCAGGCCGACATCGCGTTCGGCCAGGGTCACGTCTCTTTCGGTCAATACGCTGTCGCGCTTGAGCGGGCGAACGGCGGTCACCACCTGGCGATACAACTGTACCTGCGCGGGAACGAACACTGTCCAGGGCCCGCTACCGTCGCAGCGCACGCGCAGGGTGACGCGGCCTATGGGTTGGGCGGGGCTTTCCAGTGTCGTAGTCAATTCTTTGTCGCACAGTGGCATGCGCAACCGTGGATCGAGTCGACTGATTTGAATTTCATAGCGTCCTTGAATTCCGCTACGCTGCAAATAGTCATTGACCGCCTGCTCAAGAAACTCCTGAGCGGTGCCGATAAGCTGTTCGGGCGTGGTTATGCGGGCCAAAGCCTGAAGGGGATAGCCGAGTGCCAGCAAAGCGGGTAAAACTGCCAGCCATAGGCGGCCTTTTGCCGGTACGTGTCGATAAATTGTCGTTTGTGCGTTCATGCTCAGTCAAAAGCAAGGGCCGTGCCGCCTGCTACGCTAAGCACGAGGCACACGACAGAAAACAAGAGGAGTTCAGGCATGGCCGGTGTATTGGATTCGGTTAACCAACGCACGCAGTTGGTTGGGCAGAATCGCTTGGAACTGTTGTTGTTTCGCCTGGGCACTAACCAGCTCTATGGCATTAACGTGTTCAAGGTGAAAGAGGTGCTGCAATGCCCCAAACTCACCATCATGCCGAAATCCAGCCCGGTAGTGCGCGGTGTGGCGAGCATCCGCGGCGGTACCATCCCCATCCTCGATCTATCGATGGCCACCGGCAGCGGGCCTCTCGATAACATCGAAAACAGTTTCGTCATCATCACCGAATACAACACCAAGGTGCAGGGCTTCCTGGTCCACTCGGTGGAGCGCATCGTCAACATGAACTGGGAGGAGATCCATCCGCCACCCAAGGGCACCGGGCGCGATCATTACCTCACGGCGGTGACCCATCTGGATAACAAGATGGTCGAAATCATCGACGTGGAGAAGGTCCTGGCCGAGGTGGCGCCCACCTCCGAGGTCATCTCCGTGGGTGTGATCGACCAGCAAACCCAGGACAAAGCGGTAAGCATGAAAGTGCTGACCTGCGACGACTCCTCGGTGGCCCGCAAGCAGGTCACTCGATGCCTGCAAACCGTCGGGGTCGAAGTCGTAGCGCTGAACGATGGGCGTCAGGCCCTGGACTATCTGAAAGCCATGGTGGAGGAGGGCCGCAAACCGGAAAAAGAATTTCTCATGCTGATTTCCGACATCGAGATGCCGGAAATGGATGGCTACACCCTGACCGCGGAAATTCGCGCCGATCCGCGCATGCAAAAGCTGCACATCATCTTGCATACTTCGCTGTCGGGCGTATTCAACCAAGCTATGGTGAAAAAGGTAGGGGCGGATGATTTCTTGGCCAAGTTTCGCCCGGATGACCTGGCTGCTCGGGTGGTGGAACGCATCAATGCGGCAGATGGGGGCTGAGGGCGTTGTCCTCAGTGCGAACTATGATCGGCGAGGCCTCGCTAGTGTCTTCAGGTAATTTGGATTTTGAGCAGTTCCGGACTTTCCTGGAAAAAGCGTGCGGCATTCTGTTGGGTAGCAACAAGCAGTACCTGGTTTCCAGCCGGCTGAACAAACTGATGGAGCAGAACAGCATCAAAACCCTGGGGGAATTGGTGCAGCGCATGCAAAATCAGCCGCGTAGCGGCTTGCGCGAACAGGTCGTGGACGCCATGACCACCAACGAAACCCTCTGGTTTCGCGACACCTATCCGTTCGAAGTGCTGAAAAAGCGCATCCTGCCGGAGATGATCAAGGCCAGCCCGGGCCAGCGCTTACGCATCTGGTCCGCGGCCTCGTCTTCGGGGCAGGAGCCGTTTTCCCTGTCGATGAGTATCGACGAGTTCGAAAAAACCAACATCGGTCAACTCAAGGGCGGCGTGCAGATCATCGCCACCGACCTGTCGCCGTCGATGCTGGCCAACTGCAAATCCGGCGAATACGACAGCCTGGCCATGGGCCGCGGTTTGTCGCAGGAACGTTTGCAGCGCTATTTCGACCCCAAAGGGCCGGGCCGCTGGGTGGTCAAACCGGCAATCAAAAGCCGCGTCGAATTCCGCCCGCTCAATTTGTTGGACAGCTACGCCGCGCTTGGCAAATTCGACATCGTCTTCTGCCGCAACGTACTGATCTATTTTTCCGCCGAAGTGAAAAAAGACATCCTCACCCGCATCCACGCCACCTTGAAGCCAGGCGGCTATTTGGTGCTAGGCGCATCCGAGGCACTAAACGGGTTGCCCGAGCGATATCAAATGGTGCAATGCAGTCCGGGGATTATCTATAAGGCGAAGTAGCTGCAGTACGTAACTGCTAAACGGGAGGCCAGTGGTCTCCCGTTTTTTGTTTGGGGTTGTATTGGTGATGGGGGCAGCAGGTGCGGATTGCGCCCGAGAGGCTTGGGGGAATGGATACTTGGCGGCACATGATTATGAATGGCAGAAAGAACAGAAACGGGCGGTCTGTCCTATAAATAAATCCGTCCCCTTTCCAGATAGTCCCCTTTCCAGATATTCACCCTCTGCAAACTTCAGGGTTCTGCAGGTCAATAATGTGTTTTTATCTAGCTACTATCTCGCTTCGAATAGAACTTGACGTCCTCTAGTCTTTATTTGCGGATAAGCTAGGCTCGCGTTTCTGAAAAACCCGAAGACCTCTTATTTCAGGAAGACTAGTGTTTTGTGGGATAACAAGTACTTCAGAGGTGAATCCCGCACATTCAATATCGACATCCATCATGCAAACTTCAAAGTTGCTGATGACGTCCTCGATTTCTTCTCTGTCTATTTCCGATTCGGTCGCTAGACAAAAGGTGATCTTCCATACAGGACTTTCCAGATCAATTGCAACCATTCTGAAGTTTTCAGATATCACCCCCAGCATTGCTTGGGTAAGCATGACAATGACTTTGTTTTTTTCATCTATATTCATTTTGCTATCTCAGTTTCGGCGTGGGGCTAACAGGGACGACGCTCGGGCTTGCGGTGCCTTTGATCATGAATACATTCGTTGGTTGCGCTGTTATCCCCGCGCCGACGTTCACGTTAGTTCCAGTAATGGTATCTACCCGAATTATCGGGAATCCCTGCGAAGATTTTCCTAGGATTACAACATCCTCTGCATGATAAGCATCCAGAACCCTCTGAGCGTCTTCAATGCTATCCAGATATCCACCACCGCGTTGGGTATGTTCCGGTCGATCTTTGACGTGACGCAATTGTTTTTGACTGATCTTTCGAGATATCTCTGGAAAATCTCGAATAGTTAAGGACGGTTCTGGGAGTGGAGATAGCTTTTCAGGCGGCACTCCCTTCGGCCTCTGCACCTCAACCGTCTGCGCCCCAGTCCCATTGCCTCTGGCCTTGCCTTTAATTTTGATTCTGGCACGTTTCAAGGCTGCGCTGAGTTTGGTCAGGGCGGTGCCCAGGCGTTTTAGTTTGGCTAGGTGGCGCAGGGAGGTGGCGGCTTTGATGCCGACAAATACGCCGGCGGTAAATACGGCGAGGATGGCGGTGAGGACGATTTCGAAGGCGGCGCCACCGCCGAATTCGGCCATTTCTTCGACGTTTTGCGCCTTGGCGTAGTCGACGGCGAAGCGGCTGAGCATGGCTTTGCTGGGGCCGTCGTCGTAGATGAAGTTGGCGACTTCATAGGCGTCGGCGAGTTGTTCGCGGGTGATGCTGCTGGGGTCGAAGCCCAGGGCTTCGACCAGTTCGCGGTGTTGTTCGTCGCTGAAGTTCTGCAGGAAAGAATCGACCCAGCGGCTGCCACCGGCCGGTTTGGCGTTCCAGGCGGCGCGCAGTGCGTTGCTCAGGTAGGTGTGCGGGGTGATCAGGTCGTTGAATTGTTTGGCCGAGTCGATCAAGCCAACGCCGGCCATAAACAGGCCTTTGCCGAAGGCCAGGCTTTTATGCACACCATTCATAAAGCCGCTGCGCTGATCCTGTATGGCTTGCAGCTTGGCGGCCTCGGCGCGTTCGGCGCTGAGGGTTTCGTCCAGCGCGTTTTGCAGCTCAGTGCGGGCTTTGGCTACGTCGTTGTCGACATCGGCGTCGGCCAGCAGTTGGGCGTCGTATTCGCGGCCTTGAATCGTCTGGGTCAGACAGCCGCGAGCGTCCAAGCCGCCACGAATGGTGCTGGCGCCGGCCGGGGTGAGGTTGTAGGGGATGTTGGCGCCGAGGCATTCGCCGTTGTCCCAGATAAAGCGCAGGCCGACCAGGCTGTTGACCGGCTGGACGCTGCTGCCTTCTACGGGCCGGGTTTGCTGGCTGTTGAAGTCGCCGTTGTAGGGTGCTTTAGGGGGCGGGGTGCGTTCATTGCGGTTGTTGGGTACGTAGCCGCTCATCGTCCGTGTTCCTTGCCGGATCGCCTGGGGGGGCAGGGCGGCGATCGGCTCCATGATCAAAGCCGCGATCTTACCCAATAACCCCTGTGTAAAGTCTTGCGCAGTGGCTGGCGGCCTGTGGACTTTGTGAACGGTGCACGCAAAGAGTTACGGGGCGCGCCCGTTCCCGGTGGACTTGCGGCATTCACCCCGTCCATGGGGATTGCGCATGACCGGGGCTGTCTGCTGATGCGTAATCAGTTGCGCCGTAACCCAGCAGCGCGGCCGGGTCGGTCACCGCTTGGTGGGTTACGTGGCGCACAGATCCCGCAGTTGCTTTACCAATGCGGTTCCGCGCCACTAACCCAGCCTACAAAAGTCATCGCATAGCGGGGGCGGTGGTTAAGCCGGCATTGGCGTGGTGTCTGATGACGCTGCCCCTCACCCTAGCCCTCTCCCCGCGGGGGCGAGGGGGCTGATCGGCGTAAGCCCTGGGAATGTGCCTGAAACCAAGCCCCTCGCCTAGCCGGCCGCCCCAGAGGGGAGAGGGGACTAATCAGCGTAAGCCCGGCCTGTATCAATGCGGCAAGTGCCACTCAGGCTTGCCGCTTTGCTTGCCGGCAGGCGGAAAGGCTTTGCCGCTTGGCCGGTTTTTGGGATGGGTAAGTTACTTAACTAGCTGATAAATAACGTAAAAATTATCTGGCACGGGCCTTGCTAAATGTCTTGCACGGAACAACTGCAAGCCAACGGCAAAGGTTCAGACCATGAGTATCAGCTTCGATAGCGCACTCGGCATCCATGAGCAGGCTCTCAGCTTTCGCGCCCAGCGCGCCGAGGTGTTGGCCAATAACATCGCCAACGCCGATACCCCGCACTACAAGGCGCGTGATCTGGACTTCGCTGCGGTACTCGCCGAGCAGACCGGCAAGAGCCAGCGCGGCCCGGTCAATCTGAACCGTACCGACAGCCGCCATATAGCCGCCGAGGGCATCAGTATGGGCAATGCGGCCCTGAATTACCGCAACCCGCTGCATGCGTCCATCGATCAGAACAGCGTCGACTTGCAGATCGAGCAATCCAACTACGCCGAAAACGCAGTCAATTTCCAAGCCAGCTTCACCTTCCTCAACAACAAATTCAAAGGGCTGATCGGCGCCCTGCGCGGCGAATAAAGGAGCCTGATGCCATGTCACTTGCCAGTGTTTTCAATATTGCCGGTACCGGCATGAGTGCCCAGAGCACTCGCCTGAATACCATCTCCAGCAACATCGCCAACGCCGAGACGGTTTCCTCGAGCCTCGATCAGACCTATCGCGCCCGCCATCCGGTGTTCGCCACCGTGTTCCAGCAGGCCCAGGGCGGCGACCGTGGTTCGTTGTTCGCCGAGCAGGATGAAGCCGGGCGCGGGGTGCAGGTGTTGGGCATCGTCGAGGACCAGGGCAGCTTGATGCCGCGCTACGAGCCCAACCATCCGGCTGCCGATGCGGGCGGCTATGTGTATTACCCCAACGTCAACGTGGTCGAGGAAATGGCTGACATGATCTCCGCCAGCCGTGCCTTTCAGACCAACGTCGAAATGATGAATACCGCCAAGCAGATGCTGCAGCGCGTACTGACCCTGGGTCAGTAAGCCAACGGATTAAGGGAGCGCATGAACATGAGTAGTGTTGGCGAAGTCACCGGTACGGCGCTGGATCAGTACCAGATCAAGAGCGAAAGCAAAACCAACAAGGACTTGGGTAAGAACGAGTTCCTCAACCTGCTGGTGGCCCAGTTGAATAACCAGAACCCGCTGGAGCCGCAAGGCAACGGTGAGTTCATCGCCCAGCTGGCGCAGTTCAGCCAGGTCGAGGGGATCGAGAAGCTGAATACCAGCATGGGTTCGCTACTCAGCGGTTATCAGTCTTCCCAGGCGCTGCAGGCCTCGTCCATGGTCGGACGCAAGGTGATCATCCCCACCGACAAGGCGGTGGTCGATACCAGCCAGAGCTTTAAAGCCAGCGCGGTATTGCCGGTCTCCAGCAGTAACGTATTCGTCAACGTCTACAACACTGCGGGTTCGGTGGTGAGCCGCGTCAACCTGGGCGAGCAGGCGGCCGGCAATGTCAGCTTTATCTGGGACGGCAAGGATGCCAGCGGCAATCTGTTGCCGCCCGGCACTTACAAGTTCGAGGCCCAGGCGACTTATAACGGCGAAACCAAGGCGTTGAGCACCATGTTGCCGGCCAACGTCGACAGCGTGACCCTGGGTGGCAGCGAGTTGATGCTCAACCTGGCGGGGCTCGGCACTGTGCCGCTCTCCCAGGTGCAGGTCATCGGTCAGTAACCAACAGATTCTAAACGCCGGCGGGGCCGGCAAAGGAGACATCCATGGCGTTCAATATCGGTCTGAGTGG
>CAMPJN010000154.1 GCA_946886875.1 uncultured Pseudomonas sp. | reverse complement strand
ATGCTCAGCTCGCCAGCGGAGATCGACAGGGCGCGGCGCAGGTTGTCTTCCATCAGCTCGCCGAGGACGAAGCCGAGGATCAATGCCGACAGCGGGAAATCCAGCTTGCGCAGGATGTAGCCGAACACGCCCAGGCCGACCATCAAGACCAGGTCGAAGGTGGTGCTGTGCACCGCATAGACGCCGACCATGCTGATCGCGGTGATCGCCGGCACCAGAACCCAGTTGGGCACGCTGAGCATGCGCGCGAACAGGCCGACCAGCGGGATGTTCATCACCAGCAGGATCACGTTGCCGATAAACAGCGAGGCGATCAGGCCCCAGACCACGTCCGGCTGCTGTTCGAACAACAACGGGCCGGGAGTGATGTTGTACAGGGTCAGGGCGCCGATCATCACTGCGGTGGTACCCGAGCCCGGTACGCCGAGGGTCAGCATGGGAATCAGCGAACCGCAGGCCGAGGCGTTGTTCGCCGCTTCCGGAGCGGCCAGGCCACGCAGATCGCCTTCGCCGAATTTGCCGGAGGCGCCGGCCAGGCGTTTTTCGCTCATGTAGGTCATGGCGCTGGCGATGGTCGCTCCGGCGCCGGGCAGGGTGCCGATGATGAAGCCGGCGACGGCGCTACGAACCATGGTCCAGAAGCTGAAGCAGAACTCCTTGAAGTTGAACAGCAGACGGCCGCTGGCTTTCACCGCCTTCTGCCCGCTGTGGGTTTTTTCCAGCATCAACAGCACTTCGCTGACGCTGAAGAAACCGATCACGACGATGATGAACTGGATACCATCGGACAGGCTGACGCTGCCGAAGGTGAAGCGGTATACGCCGGTGGTCGAGTCCACCCCGACCGTGGCCAGGGCCAGGCCGATCAAGGCGGCCATCAGGGTTTTCACCGGTTTGTCGCCGACCATGCCGCCGAGGCAGGCGATGGCGAAAATCATCAGCACGAAATATTCGGCCGGGCCGAAGGCCACCGCCCATTTCGCCAGCAGCGGGGCGAACAGCACCACGCCGCAGGTGGCGATGATGCTACCGATAAAGGAACTCACGGCGGATAAGGACAGGGCGATACCGGCCTTGCCCTGACGCGCCAGCGGGTAGCCGTCGAGGGTGGTCATTACCGCGGCGGCGTCGCCCGGCACGTTGAGCAGGATCGCCGAGATGCGTCCGCCGTATTCGCAACCCAGGTACACGGCGGCGAGCAGAATCAGCGCGGTTTCCGGCGGCAGACCGAGGGCGAACGCCAACGGCAGCAGCAAGGCCACGCCATTGATCGGTCCCAGGCCCGGCAGCAGGCCGACGACGGTGCCGACGAAGGCGCCGAACAGCGCCACCAGCAGGTTGGTCGGCCGGGTGGCGACATCGAAGCCTTGCATCAAGAAATAAAGAGTTTCCATTTCAGCTCTCCACGAAAGCTTCGAACAGGCCGAGCGGTAGCGGCACATCCAGCAGGTAATCGAACAGGACATAAAGCAGCACGCCCATCAGCACACCACTGATCGCACAGGGCAGCAGGCGGCCGGTGAACAGCAGGCCGATGGCGAAGGCTGTCAGGGCGGTGCTGAGGACGAAACCAAGCACTTCGAACAGCAGCGCATAGGCCAGCAGGGCGGCTATGCATAGCAGTGCGCGCAGCGCCGCGGTGGGATTCAGACGCTGCTCGAGCAGGCCGGGTTTGAGCAACAGCCAGATGCTGCCGGCGGCCATCAGGCTCAGCAGTAACAACGGGTAGGCGCGCGGGCCGACCGGATCGTAGGCGAAGGGCGCCTGGAAGCCCCAGGCGAGAACGGCGAGGCAGGCGCAGAAAAGCAACCAGCTCGCGGCGAACAGGCGGACGTACATGACGGATTACCTCGGGGAATTGAGAGGCGAGCGAAGACCCTGGGGCCAGGGGCGCCTAGTCCTTGCTGGCGATAGGAGATGGATCGCCAGCAAGTTGGTTTCTAGGCGTTACTCCTGCATCAGACCGAATGCATCGGCCAGCACCTTGTACTCTTCGACTTGCTTAAACACGAAGTCGCGCAGCTCGTCGCCAGTCATCGACAACGGCAGCAGGTCACGTTGTTCACGCAGCTTGGCGAAATCCTCGCTGGCGAGCATGGTGTCGAACTGCTGCTTCCACCAGTTGTACTGCTCGTCGCTGACTTCCGGGCCGACGTAGAAGCCGCGGATTACCGGCCAGCTGATGTCGTAACCCTGTTCCTTGGCGGTCGGAATCTCACCCAGCTTGCCCGGCAGGCGCTCGTCGGACAGCACTGCGAGGATGCGTACTTTCTTCGCTTCCAGTTGCGGGGTGACTTCACCGAGGCCGCTGCTGGTCACCTGCACGTGGCCGCCGAGCATGGCGGTAAGGGTCTCGCCGCCGCCTTCGAAGGCGACATAGCGCAGGTTCTTCGGATCGATGCCGGCGAGGCGGGCGATCAATGCGGTTTGCATCCAGTCCTGGCCACCGATGGTGGCGCCAGCGCCGAAGACGATGCTCGAGGGGTCCTTCTTCAGTGCTTGTACCAGCTGGTCGAGGTTCTGGTAGGGCGAATCGGCACGCACGGTGATGGCGCCGTAGTCGGTGCCGACCGCCGCCAGCCAGCGCACGCCGGTTTCGTCATAACGGCCGAACTTGCCCTGGGCCAGGTTGAGCAGCGAACCGGACGAGAAAGCGATGATGGTGCCTGGATCGTCGGCACGCTGGGCGATCACCGCGTTATAGGCCACCGCGCCGACGCCGCCGGGCATGTAGGTGACGCGCATCGGCGCCTTGAGCAGGCCGCTGTCTTTGAGGCCGCTCTGGGCCAATTTGCAGGTCAGGTCGAAACCGCCACCGGGTTTGGCCGGGGCGATGCACTCGGGACGCTTGGGTTCGGTGGCCAGCAGTTGGCCGGCGAAGGCCAGGCAGGCGGTGGCCAGGGCGATACGGGCAAAGGCAATTTTCATGATGGATTCCTCTCGATTGTTATTGTGGGTTACCAAATCGGCAGTGTGTAGCCGACGATCACGCGGTGTTCGTCCGCATCGCGGGCGAAGTCGGAATGGAAGCTGGCGTTGCGCAGGCGCACATAGAGGTTCTTCGCCGGGCCGCTCTGCACCACGTACTTGAGCTCGATGTCGCGTTCCCATTCGCCGCCGCGCTGATCGCTGCCGGCGACACGGGCATCGTCGCCAGTGACATAGCGGGTGCTAAAGCTCAAGCCGGGCAGGCCCAGACTGGCGAAGTTGTAGTCGTAACGGGCTTGCCAGGAACGTTCGTCAGCGTTGGCGAAGTCGTTGATCTGCGAGAAGTTCACCAGGTAGGGGTCGCTACCGTCGATATAGGCATAGCCGGTGTCGCCGCTCATTTTCTGGTAGGCGAGGCTGATCTTGTGGCCATTCTGGGCGTAGCTGAAGATGCCGTTCAGTGCGCGGTTATCGATTTTGCCGGCATTGGCCGCGCCGGTATCGTCATTGAGCATCAGGCGCAGGTCGGCGGACAGGGTGCCGGCGCCAACTGGGTAGTTGGCGAGCAGGTTGAAGAAGTTCTGCCGGTAGATGTCATCCAGCTCGGCGTGGAAGTAACGGCCTTTGAAGTGCTCGTTGAACTGATAGTCGAGGCCGGCCAGGTTCAGGTGGTCGGCTTCCACTCCGCTGGTGAAGCGCTTGTTCTTGCTGTTGAGCACCAGCTTCTCGGAGTTGGTCGAGGCACGGTCGATCACCTTGTCCAGGCGCCCGCCGACGAAGGTTAGGCCGTCGATCTCGGAGGAGGTCAGCAAGCCGCCTTCGAATACCTGTGGCATCAAACGGCTGTCGCTGGCCTTGACCACCGGCAGTTCAGGTACGTGTGAGCCATAGCGCAGTTCGGTGGCGGAAACCTTGACCTTGGCGGTCAGGCCCAGGCGGGCGAATTCATCCGGGGTGCCGCCGTCGTCCTGCACTGGAAACAGATCGGTGCCGGTGCGGCCGCCGCCCGAATCGAGCTTGAGCCCGAGCGTGCCCAGGGCATCCAGACCGAAACCCACGGTGCCTTCGGTATAGCCGGACTGGATATCCAACAGGAAGCCCTGGCCCCATTCCTCGCGCTTGCTCTGGGCTTCGCCCTCACGGAAGTCGCGGTTCAGGTAGATATTGGTGGCGGTCAGGCTGGCGCTGCTGTCTGCGATAAAAGCGGCTTGGGCTACTGGGGCGAGCAGAGCCGCACTTACGGCTAAGCTGAGCAGACGAATAGGCGCTAGCGCCTGGCGTGAGGCATTGAACATGCTGTGGTCTCCATTGTTGTTTTTGTCACGACTGCGCGCCACTGCGTCAGTCGTTCAGGTAGGTGGATCGAGCCACCTGAAACCGATGCTAGGAGGTCAAGCTTTCGCCAAGCTTTCAGTGGTGAAAAAAACGCCTGGAGTGTTTTTTGATGTCGCTTGCGGCGGCCCGCAGGTTGGCCGCCAGGGATTGGCAGGCCACAATTTTTTTTGCGTGGGGCACTGGCCGCTTTTTGGCGCTTCACGGCAGGTGTGTACACTGCGCGGCGGATTGCGGGGCCGATGACGGTTTCTAACAAGAACTAAGTGGGGAGGTGCAGTGCGAATTCTCCTGGTCGAAGACCATCCGCAACTGGCCGCGAGCGTGGCCCAGGCGCTGAAAAGCGCCGGCTTGACCGTAGACGTATTGCACGACGGTGTGGCCGCCGATCTGGCCCTGGCCAGCGAAGACTATGCCCTGGCAATTCTCGATATCGGCCTGCCGCGCCTCGATGGTTTTCAGGTGCTGGCGCGCGCGCGCGAGCGCGGCAAGACCCTGCCGGTGCTGATGCTCACCGCCCGCGGCGAGGTCAAGGACCGGGTGCATGGGCTCAACCTCGGTGCCGACGATTACTTGGCCAAGCCTTTCGAACTGAGCGAGTTGGAGGCGCGGGTCAAAGCCCTGCTACGACGCAGCGTGCTCGGCGGTGAACAGCAACAGCGCTGCGGTGAACTGGTCTACGACCTGGGCACCCGGCGCTTCAGCGTGCGCGGCGAAAGCCTCAGCCTGACCTCCCGCGAGCAGGCGGTACTGGAGGCGATGATCGCTCGGCCGGGCCGGGTGATGAGCAAGGAGCAGTTGGCGGCCCAGGTGTTCGGTCTGGACGAGGAGGCCAGTGCCGACTCCATCGAGATCTATATCCATCGCCTGCGTAAGAAACTCGAGGGCAACGCGGTGCGCATCGTCACCTTCCGTGGCCTGGGCTATCTGTTGGAGGCAGTCGATGGTTGACGGCTGGCGGCCGCGAAAGGCTGAGGTCGGCAGCCTGCGCGGGCGGCTGTTACGGCGTTTGGCGCTGTTGCTGGCATTGATGCTGCTGGTCAGCAGTCTCAGTGCCTACTGGAGCGCCAGGCGCGCCGCCGATACCGCTTACGACCGCACCCTGCTGGCCTCGGCGCGGGCGATCGCCGAGGGCTTGTACACCGACGCCGGCAAGCTCAAGGCCAATGTGCCCTACGTGGCCCTGGATACCTTCGCCTACGACAGCGCCGGGCGCATTTACTACCAGGTGCTGGATTTGCACGGCACCTTGGTCTCCGGCTACGAAGACTTGCCGGCGACGCCGCCGGGCACGCCGCGCACCGACGATTACCCGGCGCTGGCGCATTTTTACGATGCCGAATACCGCGGTCAGGGCGTGCGTCTGGTCAGCCTGCTGCAACCGGTCAGCGAGCCGCAGCTCAACGGCATCGCCGAAATTCGCGTGGCCGAAACCCTGGGCGCCCGTGAACGCATGGCCCGCGATTTGTTGTACGGCACGCTGCTGCGTATGGGGTTGCTGGCATTCAGCGCCTTGCTCCTGGTGTGGTTGGCGGTGAGCGCCGCGTTGCGCCCCTTGGATACCTTGCGCCGCAGCGTGGCAGCGCGGGCCAGCGACGATCTGCGACCGCTGCCGGATAGCCAGCTGCCGCGCGAGCTGCGCCCGCTGGTGAATGCGCTGAATCAGTTCAACGAGCGCTTGCGCGGCCTGTTCGAACGCCAGTCGCAGTTTATCGCCGATGCCGCCCATGAATTGCGTACGCCCCTGGCGGCGCTCAAGGCGCGGGTCGAACTGGGCCTGCGCGCGCAGGAGCCGGCGGCCTGGCGCAGCACCCTGGAGGAGGCGGCGCAGAACACCGATAAGCTGACCCATCTGGCCAACCAGTTGTTGTCCTTGGCGCGCATCGAAAGCGGCGCGCGGGCGATTGCCGAAGGTGGTGCGCAGCGCCTGGACCTCAGCCAGCTGACCCAGGAGCTGGGCTTGGCCCTGGCGCCTTTGGCCCATGCCCGCGGCATCGCCCTGGCGCTGGAAGCGGATCAGCCGGTATGGATTCGCGGCGAGCCGACCTTGCTCAACGAGCTGTTGTGCAACCTGGTGGATAACGCCCTGGCCCATACCCCGGCCGGCGGCAATGTAATCCTGCGGGTTTTGCCGGGCGGGGTGCTGGAGGTCGAGGACGACGGCCCGGGAATCCCCGCGGACGAGTGCGCCAAGGTGTTCCAACGCTTCTACCGGCGCTCCAGCGAAGGCAGCGGCGCGGGGCTGGGTTTGGCCATAGTCGGCGAAATCTGCCGTGCCCATCAGGCGGCGATCCGCTTGCAGCAAGCCACGCCGCAAGGGCTGTGGGTGCGGGTGGAATTCGCTCTGGATGTAGATTGATTAGCCGCTGTCGTTGTTTTTAACAGCCTGCTAAGGCGTTTGGCTCAGTGGGCGCTGAACTTCCAGCAGATACAGGCTGATCTTGCCGCTGTCGCGCAGTTGCGCCAGGCCTCGATTGAAGCGCGCAATCAATTCCTCGTTGCCGGCCACGCCACGTGCCAACAGCAGGTGCAGGCTATCGCTGCGCAAGGCGCTGGGGTGGAAGGTCAGTTGCGCGCGCTCGGCGGCGCTGAAATGCTGATGCAGCATGTCGAAGCCGACTACTTTGTCCATCGGGAACAGGTCGATGCGCCCGGCCAGCAGTAGACGAAAGTTCAGCTCGTCGCTGGTCGAGCGGCGCACTTGTATCCGTCCCTCGGCTTCGGCCTGCTGGAAGGCCGCGCCGTAGTCGTAACTGCGCGTGCCGCCGATGCGCTGATCACGCAGGTCGTCCACGCTCTTCCAGTCGAAATGATGGCCTTTGCGATGAAACAGGTAGTAGCCGCTGTCGACCACCGGATCGCTGATATGGAATTGCTGCTTGCGCTCTTCGCTGTACAACCAAACGGCGCTGCCGGCACGCTTGCCGCTTTGCGCCAGCTGCAGGGAGCGAGCCCAGGGGTGAAACTCCCACTGCACTTCTATGCCTTCGAGGGCGAAGGCCTCGCTGACGATGCGTGACGCTACGCCATGATGCGGCAGTTTCTCGCCGAGGTAGGGCGGCCACTCACCATTGGTCAGACGCACCGTTTCAGCGGCAACCAGGGTGCCAGGGAGTGAAATGCTCAGGAACAGAGCGCAGAGCAGAACGAGCGGGCGCATGCGGGTCATCTCCAGAGGCAGTCAGGAACCTGTCGGGCTTTTCCGCTGTAGGCAGCGAGCGTTAGTCCGACAGCCTGCTAGGCATTAGCCTAGCAGGCGTCTGCTGGCGCACATGGCCGTTGCTGCTATTGCAGCATGCCCATGGCCGCTTCCATGGCGGCGGAAAGGTCTTCGTCATCGTGCAGGTTCTGGCTCGGGTCGAGGCCGAGCTTGGCGAAAGCCGGAATCTTGCTCCAGTCCAGTAGGGTATAGGGGTGCTCGCTGCCCAGGTAACTTTGCAGGGTGGCGACCTGGACGATATCGACGTAATCGACCTTGGCCGAGTCGCGGCTGAAATCCAGGTAGTTGTTGGGCACCATGGCGATCAGTTCGGGGAAATCCCAGGTGCGCAGGATTTTCTCGCCGATGATCGGATGTATCCGCTCGATGATGTGGTTGAGGCTGATCGAGTCGCGCAGCAGCTCGCTGTGTTCTTCCGCGTAGGTCAGGATCGGCAATACGCCGATCATATGCACCAGGCCAGCCAGGGTGGCCTGGTCGGGCAATAGGCGGGTGTAGTGCTTGCACAGTACATGGCAGATGCCGGCGATTTCGGTGCTCTTGTTCCACACCTCGCGCATCTTGCGATCGACCACGTCCGAGGTGGCCTGGAACATCTGCTCCATCGCCAGGCCGGTGGCCAGGTTGCAGGTGTAGTTGATGCCCAGGCGGCTGATGGCCATCTGCAGGTCGGTGATTTCCCGGTTGGTGCGCAGCAAGGGGCTGTTTACTACCTTGATGATGCGCGCCGACAGCGCCACGTCGTTGCCGATCACCTTGCTCAGGTGCGGGATGCTGATGTCCGGGTCTTCTGCTGCTTCGCGGACTTTCAAGGCAACTTCCGGCAGGGTAGGCAATACCAGCTCATC
>CAMPJN010000153.1 GCA_946886875.1 uncultured Pseudomonas sp. | reverse complement strand
TCCAGACCGTGCTCGATGCGCCGCGCCATATAGAGGTCGGCGCCATGCTGCACACAGATCAGACCTTCACTGGAGCGCAGACGCAACAACGCCACGTTCATACCCTCGGCGCCGGCCAGCAGGCCAAGATTGCGAAAAGCCATTTCGGTGACGTCGATACTGCCGAGCCTGAGCCCAGCGTGCCTGATCATCTCGCCCCAGCGCTGCATCTCGGCCTTGCCGAGTACCGCGCAATAGGCCATGCGCGAACGGCCGCGGTAGGCATCGACAGGCAGGGGGAATGCATCGACGACGACCTGATCGAGCGGCTCGCTGATCAGTTCCTTGACCCGCCAGCGCATCGCATCGCGCAGCTCTTCGGCCGCCACTTCGGGGCTGTCGAGCAGGAGCATCTGATAGGTCGCGGGGTGCAGCACCAGGTTGACCGGCATGCCTTCGAGGCCGAGTTCGGCGACCATGGCTTTGAGCAATGCGGGTTGTTCCGACGCCGGCGCGGCGCGAAATTCGCAATGGCTCAGCCGGGGTACTTGATCGGGCGTGCGCAGAACGTTCGCCAGGGCGATGCCCTCTGGTCCGAGTTCGATACCCAACAACCCGTCGTTTCTTATTTTTTTTCTAGTGAACCACACTAACTGCATTCCCCTGTGTCACCCGAATTCCACTTCATCCATCGCCTTGGCGACGGCCGACTGACGGCGGCACACTGTAGACTGTAACCCTTGGCCCTCTCCCTGAGTTCGATCAATGTTCCATGTCGTTCTGTTTCAGCCAGAAATCCCACCGAACACTGGCAATATCATTCGTTTGTGCGCTAACACCGGCTGCCAGCTGCACCTGATCGAGCCCCTGGGCTTCGACCTGGATGACAAGCGCTTGCGTCGCGCGGGACTGGATTACCATGAGTACGCGACATTAAAACGCCATCATTCATTGGCCGAATGTATCACAGATACCGCTAGTGACAGGATATTGGCATTTACCACAAAAGCCAGTAACGGCTATACGCAAATGCAGTTCCGTAAAGGCGACTTACTGCTGTTCGGCCCGGAAAGCCGCGGCTTGCCGGCCGATTTGCTCGCACAAATTCCCGACCAACAGCGCCTGCGTCTGCCCATGCGCCCGGAAAGCCGTAGCCTGAATCTGTCCAATGCCGTCGCCGTGGTGGTGTTCGAGGCCTGGCGCCAGCTCGATTTCGCCTTGGAGTAAGGCGTTGCAGATGGGTAGCGACTTACCCATCACGGACAGAGCAATAATCACCGCCCAACAAAAAAGCGCCCGCAGGCGCTTTTTTGATCGCATTGCACAACGTCGCGCTTTAGTGCGCCGGAGCGGCCTCGGCGGCCTGCTGCTGAATGCGCTGCATTTCCTGGGCGTAGAGGGCGTCGAAATTCACCGGCGCCAGCATCAGCGCCGGGAACGAGCCGCGTACTACCAGGCTGTCGAGGGTTTCGCGCGCGTAGGGGAACAGGATGTTCGGGCAGAAGGCGCCCAGGGTGTGGCTCATGGAGGCGGCATCCAACCCTTTGATCAGGAAGATCCCGGCCTGCTGCACTTCGGCGATAAAGGCGGTTTCCTCACCATTTTTCACGGTGACCGACAGGGTCAGCACCACTTCGAAGAAGTCACCATCGAGATTCTTCTGGCGGGTGTTGAGGTCCATGGCGACGCTCGGCGTCCACTCCTGACGGAAGATTTCCGGGCTCTTCGGCGCTTCGAAAGACAGATCGCGCACATAGATGCGCTGCAGCGAGAACTGCGGGTTTTGTTCGTCTTGTGCGGCGCCGTTGCTAGCTTGTTCGGTCATGACAAAGCCTTCTTAATCGAATGTACTGAGGGTTAAGCCTTAAGCAGCGCGTCGAGTTTGCCGGCGCGCTCCAGGGCATAGAGATCGTCGCAACCGCCCACATGGTGGTCGCCGATCCAGATTTGCGGCACTGATGTCTGCCGCGCCTTGCGGGTCATTTCGGCACGCACATCAGGCTTGCCGTCGACCTTGATTTCTTCGAATGCCACACCCTTACTGGCCAATAACTGCTTGGCGCGGATGCAATAGGGGCACCAGTCACTGGAATAGATAACGACCTGTGGCATGTCACTTGACCAGGGGCAGGTTGTCGCCACGCCAGCTGGCGATGCCGCCAGACAGTTTAGCGGCGTTGTAGCCGGCCTTTTTCAGGTCGCGACTGACGGCGCCGGCGTGCTGCCCCATGGCGTCGACCACGATAATGGTCTTGGTCTTGTGCTTGTCCAGCTCGGCCATGCGCGCGGCGATTTTCTCAAAGGGGATGTGCAGGGCGCCGACGATATGCCCGGCGGAGAAGTCTTTCTGCCCGCGGATATCCAGCACCAGGCCTTCGTCGCGGTTGATCAAGGCGGTCAGTTCGCGGCTGCTCAGACTTTGCCCGCCCTTGCGCAGCTCGCTGAAGGCCAGCAGTGCCAGGAGGGTGACGAAAATGCCGCTAAGGACAAAATGGGTGGTAACGAATTCAATCAAATTGGCAAGCATTGCGCGGTTCCGGGACTGAGAAGTCTGCATAGGGAAGAACCCGACGGGTCCATCCTGAAAACCGTGCGCGCGGCTGTTAACCCAGTAGGTTCAAGCCTGCGGAACGCCAATCATATTGACTGGCAACGCACGAAAAGTTGCGCGCGACTTTACCACTATCGGCTGCAATGGGGCAGGTTTGTCTCGTCTCGCGGCGGGCGATTCCTGCGGCGGCGGCCGATCAGGCGGCGGCGCGGGCCTGGGCGTAGCGGCACAGGGGCAGGTCGATTTTCAGGCAGATTGACGTGAGCAACCACAATCCGGGTGCCGCGTTCGGCAGCTCTGGCGACACTAGACTTTGCTGCAAAGCGCAGATGCGATCGCCGATAATCCCCGCTCCCACACCCCAACGAGCCCACCGTGAATAAAGCCCACCTGCTGCAAGCAATTATCGAGCAGCTGCGCGACGCCCTGGCACAAGCCGAGCGCGCCGCGCTGACCGCTTACGAGACGGCCACCCACGAAGAAAACATCGCCGAGAATAAATACGACACCCTCGGCCTGGAGGCATCCTATCTCGCCGCGGGACAGGCCAAGCGCGTGGAGGAAATCCGCCTGAGCCTCAGCGCCTGGCAAAAGCTGCAGCTGCGGCCTTACGATCCCGACCAAGGTATCCAGCTCGGCGCCCTGGTGTGGCTGACCGATGCCTCGGGCGCCGAGCAGTGCGTGCTGATGGTGTCCGAGGGAGCCGGACTGAAACTGCAGTGGGATGCGCAAAAAATACTGCTGATCAGTCCGCGGGCGCCGCTCGGCCAGAGCCTGATCGGCTGCGCCGAGGGCGACGGCGTGGACATTCAAGTGGGCACACTGAAACAGCATTACCAGGTTTTACGCGTCGTCTGAGCGCTGGCATTCAGGGAATCCGCACTTGCCAGCGCTTGGCCAGGTGCGCCAATTCGCCCTTTTCGATCATCCCCTCCAACGCCCTGTCGAAATCCCTGCGCAGCGCGTCATGGCTGGCGAGCCTGGGGAAGGCGAAGTAGCCATCCTCCAGCGAGATAGGCGGATCGAGTTCGACGATCTCGTCGAACAGGCCCAACTTCAAAAGCACTGGACGACTGTTGCGCTGGTTGCTGGCCAGCAGCTGCAAACGTCCCAGACTGAGCATCTTCAAACCGTTCTCCACCGATTCCACAGTGACCAGATCGAGGGATGGCTTCGCCTGCACGAACTGGTCGCCATAGGACCAGGCGCGCACTACGCCAATCGGCCCCCTGGGGAGCGCCTGGTAGTCACCACGCCACGGCGGTAGCCGGTCACGGCGCCCGTAGAAAACCACTCGGTCGCGGTAGAAGGCCATCGCCGAGAACGCGAAACGCATCTCGCGCTCGGCAGTCTTGTAGGGGCCGATGAGAATATCCGCCTGACCCTGCTCGACCATGTACTGAGCCCTTGCCCAGGGATGCAGCTCGAAGCGCACGCGATCACCAAGCGTATCGAGCGCCTGGCGCAGAACACTGACGGCCAGACCGCGATATTCCCCCTCGGCACCCTGTTCGAAGACCTGCGGAAAATTGGTCCCGACCGCCAACCACTCGCGCGCCAGAGCCATTTCACCACTCAGGCATAGGCTCCAGACCATCAGGTTACGCAAGAGGGTGGCGCCCATGCAGCTTCTCGGTTTAACGGGTGGGTCGTAGCAGATTAGCAAAGAGCGCGGCGCTTGCCGACAGCATGACCTGATCAAGCGCCACCCCCGAGTTGACTCGCCCAGGGCGAACTGCGCTAGGCTGAAAACTCGTCTGGCGCCCCCTCGCCCACAACCAAGAGGAGACCATCATGGAAAACCCCACTCATTCGCTGCCGTCGCTATTCAAACAACTCGGCCTGCCGACGGATCAAGCTGCCATCGATGCCTTTATCCGCAGTCACACGCCCCTGCCGCCGACCTGCACGCTTGCCGAAGCGCCTTTCTGGAACAACGCCCAGGCGGCGTTCCTGCGCGAAGAAATTCTCGAAGACGCCGACTGGGCGGAAGTGGTCGATCAGCTCAATCTGATGCTGCGTGGCTAGCCGGCTTCGGTAACTCGCGCCAGGTCAGATAGACCCGCAGATCGAACTCCACCTGGTGGTAACCGGGCAGCATGTATTCGCACAGTTTGTAGAAGGCTTTGTTGTGCTCGGACTCCTTCAGGTGCGCCAATTCGTGCACCACTATCATCTGCAGGAACTCCGGCGCAGCGTCCTTGAATAAAGAAGCGACGCGGATTTCCTTCTTCGCCTTGAGCTTGCCGCCCTGCACCCGGGAAATCGCCGTATGCAGTCCCAAGGCCCGATGGGTCAGGTCCAGGCGATTATCGAACAGCACCTTGTCGATGGCAGGCGCATTGCGCAGGTGCTCCTGCTTGAGCCCTTGAATGTAGGTGTACAAGGCCTTGTCGCTCTGCACCCCATGCTTGCCGCCATAGCGCTGGGCCAGATAATCGCCCAGGCGCTGCTCGGCAATCAGCTGACGGATCTTGTCTTGCAACTGCGCGGGATAGCCTTGCAGGTATTTGAGGGCAGTCATCGGCATTTTGTGCGGCGGAGGTCAGGGCGCCGAGTATGCCGCAAACGACCCATCACCTGCGACGCCCCACCCTATGCCGGAGGGCGGTCGAGCCTTCAACGGCACTATTAGACAGCCCACTCATCGGATAGTTCCATAGCCCAACTGACACAACCACGGGCAGCACGTCCAAAAAACTGACGCCTCCGGCAGAAAAAAATTCTTGCTGATCAAGCGCTGGGCTTTTTTAGTGCGATCTTCCATCGCGCTTTCTTACTGGCCAATTACTGGCAAAACGCAAAAAGCGCATATTTTTGACGCCATTAATTTGTCGAAAAACCATTAACAGATCCTCAACAGGCACGTATAAGGCAAGCGCGAGACGGCATTTTTGCCATCGAACGATGCGGCGCCAGCGCCCCCTTTACTTTCTCTTTTAGCGCGTGTGCATCGCAGTTTCGAACAACCTGCTACCGACTCATGGACGAGAGACACCCGACTGAAAGCGCCCTTGAGTACCTAGCCATGATCGACCTTGCAACCTGGAACCTCTCCATTCCCGTCGGCATCCCTGCGGCGACCATCGAAACCCCATTGCTGGTGGGTGGTTATCAGGATCATTACTTCAAGTCCGACTCCGACAGTATTTTTTTCTGGGCGCCGGTCAACGGCACTACCACCGACAATGCCAGCTACCCGCGCAGCGAACTGCGCGAAACCCACGCCGACGGCAGCCTGCGTAACTGGCAATACCCCGACGCCGACAACAGCCTGAGCGCCGCTCTACAAGTCACCCAGGTTCCCTCGACCGGCAAGATCGTCATCGGCCAGATCCATGCGAAGTACAGCACCAGCCCGTTGCTCAAACTGGAGTACCAGTACAAGGCCTGGAGGGGCGACGGCAACATAGTGGCCAAGGTGCGAATCAACCCCGATGACATCAGCGGCCAGGTCATTACCATCGCCAGTGGCGTACCACTGAACCAGCGCTTCACCTACTACATCCACCTGACGCCCAATGGCACGCTGAGCATCAGCTCCTACGGCAGCAATTGGAAATCCCGGATCAACTCCGACTGGTCGGTCAAACCCTTGTACTTCAAGGCCGGTGTGTACACCCAAGACAACACCGGCTATGAAACCGAAGCGGGTAGCGCGACTTTCTACAAACTGAAGATCGAGCACAGCCCCCTGCTCTAGCTCCGAGGGCGAAATCCGAGGCAAAAAAACCGCTCGTAAACGAGCGGTTTCTTATAGCGCAACGAGACGCTTTAGCTGACCTTGGCGGCCAACTCGCTCCTGGCGTAACGCTGGAACATGGCTTCCGGGGAGATCGGCTTGATCTTCGAGGCGCTGCCGGCGGCTCCGAAGGCCCCGTAATGGGCGATGCACAGATCGCGCATGGCCTTGACCGTTTCACCGAAGAAATTGCGCGGGTCGAACTCGCTCGGGTACTCGACCACAAAGCGGCGCATGGCACCGGTGATACCCAGACGCAGGCCGGTGCCGATATTCACCTTGCATACTCGACGACCCCTCGACCGGCACGCCGAATAGCGCCAGGCAGCGACGCCCGCCCCGAGCGCTGATCATACTCACGGCCTCTGCTGGCCTGCCGCCTCGCAGCTCAACGCCACGATACAGCCACGGCAACCGTGGAAACAGCACGGCACTCCGTCCATCGGATAGTTCAACTACCAAACACAGCGGCGCGCGCAATCAATTTCAAGATACTGACCCATCCGTCGAGAAATTTTCCTTAACCATCAAATACTAGCGATTTTATTTAGCCTCGCGCTGAGTGCCGGCCAGTTGCCAGCGAAGCAAAAAACATCATTCCTTTGACGCCAAATAAACGCCTGCCTTTGGTTAACAGATGACCCCAGTGGCCGTCTAAATAAACCGTGAGACGGCTTTAAGCCTTCGATCGACACGGCGCCAGCGCCTCCACTAGCCACCTTTTAGCTCGAGCCGAGCAGGCCGGAATGCTGAGTAAATACGTACTGACTCGCTGACGAGATACGCCCGACTGAAAGCTCTCTTTGAGAATTCAATCATGATCGATCTTGCAACCTGGAACCTGTCCATTCCCGTGGGCGTTCCGGCTACGACCATCACCACCCCCATGCTGGTCGGCGGCTATCAGGATAACTACTTCCAGACTCGCGACGGCACCGTGATTTTCTGGGCGCCGGTCAACGGCACCACCACGGAAAACTCCATCTACCCGCGTAGCGAACTGCGCGAAACCTACGCTGACGGCACACTGCGCAACTGGACTTATCCGGAGGCGGACAACTATCTGCGCGCCGCGCTGACCGTCAACCAGGTGCCTTCTACCGGCAGGATCGTTATCTGCCAGATCCACACCTATAAAAGCACCCAGCCGTTGTTCATGCTGGAATACCAGTATAAGACCAGCACGGCCACCGGCAATATCGTCGCCAAGGTCCGTATGTCGCCCGGCGCGCCCATCCAGGCCATTAGCATTGCCAGTGGCATCCCGCTGGATCAGCGCTTCACATACAACGTTCACCTGACGCCAGCCGGAACCCTGAGCATAACTATCAACTCCAGCCTGTACGAATCCCCCTTCAACTGGAAGGCGCGGATGGACTCCAGCTGGGCGCCCAAAGCGCTGTATTTCAAAGCAGGGGTCTATACCCTGGACAACACCGGCTATGAAACCGAAGCGGGCAGAGCGACATTCTACAAACTGGGGATCGAACACCGCCCGCTGCCATAGGCTTTCTCCGCGGGAGATATCCGAGACAAAAAAAACCGCTCGTAACGAGCGGTTTTTTGTCGGCGCAGCGTGACGCTTTAGTTGACCTTGGCGGCCAACTCGCCCTTGGCGTAACGCTGGAACATGGCTTCCAGGGAGATCGGCTTGATCTTCGAGGCGTTGCCGGCGGTGCCGAAGGCTTCGTAACGGGCGATGCACACATCGCGCATGGCCTTGACCGTTTCGCCGAAGAACTTGCGCGGGTCGAACTCGCTCGGGTGCTCGGCCATAAAGCGGCGCATGGCACCGGTGGAGGCCAGGCGCAGGTCGGTGTCGATATTCACCTTGCGCACGCCGTGCTTGATGCCTTCGACGATTTCCTCGACCGGCACGCCGTAGGTTTCTTTGATGTTGCCGCCGAACTCGTTGATGATCGCCAGCCACTCCTGCGGCACCGACGAGGAACCGTGCATCACCAGGTGGGTGTTGGGGATGCGCGCATGGATCGCCTTGATGCGGTCGATGGCGAGGATGTCGCCGGTCGGCGGCTTGGTGAACTTGTAGGCGCCGTG
>CAMPJN010000152.1 GCA_946886875.1 uncultured Pseudomonas sp. | reverse complement strand
GCAAGGTGGTCGCCGACGCCCATGCCGAGGGCAAGCCGGTGAGCATCTGCGGCGAGATGGCCGGTGATCCTTCGGCGGCGGTGCTGCTGATGGCCATGGGTTTCGACAGTCTGTCGATGAACGCCACCAACCTGCCCAAGGTTAAATGGCTGTTGCGTCAGATCAGCATGGCCAGGGCCAAGGAGTTGCTGGCTCAGGTCATGACCATCGACAGCCCGCAGGTGATCCATAGCACCCTGGCCCTGGCCCTGAGCAATCTCGGTTTGGGCCGCATGATCAATCCCGCCTCGGATATCCAATCCTGAGCGCGGTGCGGTGCTGAAAGCCTCAGATAAACCCTTGTCGCTGCGGGTGATCGGCCATTTGCGCCAGTCGGCGGCCAGCGGCCTGGTCTGCCAGGACCAGAGTCTGTGGCTGGTAGCTGACGATGAACTGAGTCTGCAGCGTTATAGCCTGACCGGCGTCTGGCAGGCCGGACTGGCGCTGCTGCCCGGCGAGTTACCGGCTGATCCTAAATCGCGCAAACGCCTCAAGGCGGATTTCGAAGCGCTGCTGCTATTACCCGACGGTGCCTTGCTGGCGCTGGGGTCGGGCTCCACCGGGCAGCGACGCCGTGGTTGCCTGGTTCGCGCCGGCGTCGTGCGGGTGATTGACCGCGCGCCCTTGTATCAGGCGCTTGCCGAGCAGTTCCAGGAATTGAACATTGAAGGTGGCGTCGTCCGTGGCGGACAGTTGCTCCTGGCGCAACGCGGCAACGGCGCTGGCGGGGAGAATGCGCTGGTATTCCTCGACCTGCAGCAGCTGTTGCTTGATCTCGATAACGACCAGCTAAGCGCGGCTGCGCTGTCGCATATTCTGCCGGTGCAATTGGCCGATCTGGACGGACTGCCACTGAGCTTTACCGACCTTTGCCTGAGTCCCTGCGGGCAGCTGTACTTCAGCGCGGCGGCGGAGGGCGGCGGCTCCAGCTACCTGGACGGCGAATGCGCGGGCAGCGTGCTTGGACGTTTCGATCAGAGTTTCAAGATCGCGCGGATGATGAAGCTGACGCCACGGGTGAAAGTCGAGGGTTTGGCCTTCCAGGCCGACGGTCGCTTGTTGCTGGTGGCCGATGCCGATGATCCGACGATAGCCTCGCCGCTGTTCGCCCTGGACGACCTTGGCGATATGGCAAGCGCAGACTGACTCAGACGGCGGAGCAGGCCGCGATGACTGTCAGCACTCGAGGTTAACCTCTCCCAGAAATACCCCGTTGGGCCCGAAACTGCGCTCGACCAGTTGCCGCCGGCCATCGGCGTGCATGACCAGAACCGTGCTGGCGCGGGTGCCGTAGCTGCGGGTGGCGATAAAAATGCTCGAGAGCAGGCGCTCGGTATTCAAACCTACGCCGGTATCGGGCAGGCGAGCGTCCTCGACCTGCTGAGCGTCATGCAGCAGATCCAGCAAGGACGGGATCTGCGGGGTGATCAGGCACTCGCTGAGCAGGGCCTTGGCTTTTTCCACTTTAGGCCAGGGCGTGTCCAGTTCGGCGTTGGACAGGCCATAGATGCCCTCGCTCAACTGCACCGGTTCGCCTGCACGGGAATTGAGCAGCCAGAGTTGTTGGTGGTCGCCGAGCAACAGATTGAAGCCCGAGTAGTCGCCGGCGCGGCGCGCCAGTTCGTATGAAAACTCTTGCGGACCAAGCTTTCCGCCGAGGTACTGAATGGGCAGCTCGCCTCGGGAGCGGCCGCGCGGCGGCTGGCGTGGATCGCGGATATTGGTCAGCGCGGCGAAACGCCCCTGGGGGCCGATGCCCAACCAGGTGCCGCCGGCTTGCTGATCGCGCCCGGCTATGACCCCCGGCGCGTCAGGCCATTCGATCAACGGCAGACTGGGGCGGTCGTAGAACTCGTCACGGTTGGCGGCCATCAGCAAAGGCTGCGGATGGCCGGGACGCCAGGCGAACACGATCAGGCACATGGAACCCCCTTGGGGAGCTGTAAGCGCGAAGCCCTAAGCTTGTTACGCGCACGGCCATGCTTGCAACTACCAATTACCCCTTTAACAGGCCGTTGTTAATGCTGGATCGGCCACATAGGTAGTTTTTCAGCAGCCTGTTAAGCTTCCCGCCCATGCCAGCGCCTATTACCATTGCGCTTTGTTTTCGGGGGTATCGATGGAACTGCTGTTGTATCTGCTGCTGGGCGCCGCCGCTGGAGTGCTGGCTGGGCTGTTCGGCGTGGGCGGCGGCATCATCATAGTGCCGGTGCTGGTCTTCAGTTTCGCCGCCCAGGGTTTCGATTCCTCGGTGCTGACCCATCTGGCGGTCGGCACCTCTCTGGCGACCATCGTCTTTACTTCGATCAATTCGGTGCTGGAGCATCAGCGCAAGGGCGCGGTGCGCTGGCCGATTTTCGTCTGGATGACCCTCGGTATTCTGCTCGGCGCGGCGCTCGGTGCAGCGACCGCATCGATGATCCAGGGCGACATGCTGCAGAAGATCATCGGCGTGTTCGCCATTATCATCGCCTTGCAGATGGCTCTGGATCTGCGCCCCAAGGCCAGCAGCAGCGTCCCCGGTAAACTGGGCCTGAGCATCGCCGGCGGGGTGATCGGCTGGGCTTCGGCGATTTTCGGTATTGGCGGCGGCTCGCTCAATGTACCCTTCCTGACCTGGCGCAGCGTGCCCATGCAACAGGCGGTGGCCACCTCGGCGGCCTGCGGCCTGCCGATTGCGGTGGCCGGCGCGCTGACCTTCATGTGGTTGGGCTGGGACAAACCGCAGTTGCCGCAGTGGAGCCTGGGTTTCGTCTACCTGCCGGCCATGGCCGGAATTGCCGTTACCAGCATGTTTTTCGCCCGTTTCGGCGCACGCCTGGCCCATCGATTGTCGCCACGCCTGCTTAAGCGTTTGTTCGCCCTGCTGCTGTTCTGCGTGGGCCTGAGTTTTCTGATTTGAGGAATTGAAATGCTGCCTTATCCGCAGATAGACCCGGTGGCGTTGGCCCTCGGCCCGATAAAAATCCACTGGTACGGCCTGATGTACCTGATCGGCATCGGTGGCGCCTGGTGGCTGGCCTCGCGCCGGGTTCACGCCTTCGCGCCGAGCTGGAACAAGGAAAAACTCTCCGACCTGGTGTTCTGGGTGGCCATGGGGGTGATTCTCGGCGGCCGTCTGGGCTATGTACTGTTTTACGACCTGGCTTCCTATATCAACCAGCCGAGTCTGATCCTGCAGGTTTGGAAGGGCGGTATGTCGTTCCATGGCGGCCTGATCGGCGTGATGCTGGCGACCTGGTGGTTCGGCAAGCGCAACGACAAGAGTTTCTTCCAGCTGATGGACTTTATCGCGCCCTTGGTGCCGATCGGTCTTGGCGCTGGGCGCATCGGCAACTTTATCAATGCCGAGCTCTGGGGCAAGGCCACTGACGTGCCTTGGGCCATGGTCTTCCCCACCGACCCCGAGCAACTGGCGCGCCACCCCTCACAGCTGTATCAGTTCGCCCTTGAAGGCGTGGCGCTGTTCGCCATCCTCTGGTTCTACTCGCGCAAACCGCGGCCGACCATGGCGGTCTCGGGCATGTTCGCCGTGTGCTACGGGATCTTCCGCTTTATCGTCGAGTTCGTCCGCGTGCCGGACGCCCAGCTCGGCTACCTCGCCGGCGGCTGGCTGACCATGGGCCAGGTACTGTGCGTGCCGATGATCCTTGCCGGCCTGGGCCTGATCGCTTTCGCCTACAAGCGCCAAGCAGTCCAAGGAGCTGTGCGATGAAACAGTACCTCGACCTGATGCGCCTGGTGCGCGACACCGGCACCTTCAAGAGCGACCGCACCGGCACTGGTACCTACAGCGTTTTCGCCCACCAGATGCGCTTCAACCTGGCCGACGGTTTCCCGCTCGTGACCACCAAGAAGTGCCACCTGAAATCGATCATCCACGAGCTGCTGTGGTTCCTCCAGGGCGACACCAATATCAAATACCTGAAGGATAACGGCGTACGAATCTGGGACGAGTGGGCCGACGAGAACGGCGACCTCGGCCCGGTCTATGGCTACCAGTGGCGCAACTGGCCGGCGCCGAACGGCGGGTCGATCGACCAGATCAGCAAGCTGATCGAGATGATCAAGAAGAACCCGGACTCGCGCCGGCTGATCGTCTCCGCCTGGAACCCGGGGCTGGTGGACGAGATGGCCCTGCCGCCGTGCCACGCGCTGTTCCAGTTCTATGTGGCTGACGGCAAGCTCAGCTGCCAGCTGTATCAGCGCTCGGCCGATATTTTCCTTTTACGCCCCCTCAGAAAAAACGCACAGTACGTGATGGCTGCTTAAAAAATTTCCTTTCTCTGGTTGATTATTGTGCCACTCAATAAATGCACATTCTGTATAGTGCAGCCGCGCAAGCTTAGGGGAAGTGAAAATGAAGGTTTTAGCAGTACGGTCGAAGCGTATCGATCTCAATGAGTCTCCGACCCTTGAGGAGGGTTGGGCTGGTGAGTCCTTGGATGCGAGGAGTCAGGTGCTAACGGGGGCAGCTGTCTTCGACGACGATGAGCGTTTACTCCCCCTGGTGTCTGGCTTCCTATCGCACGGGCTCGCGAACGGCCATATGTCCTATCAGTCCGCGCTGACGTATGGGAAGAACCTAGGGTACTTCCACCAATACCAGATGGGGCGCCGGGAGTTTGCCGACTGTGAGCGGGACTCGGCCTATTTGGAGGTTCGTACGCATGTCATTGAGGAGTACTTTGCTCATCTGCGCGAAGAAGAGGAGCTATCCACCAAGACGGTACGCAACCGGGATTCGTCTCTGATGGCGTTCTTCAATAAGTACCTCTGCCGTGGGATTGATGACGCCCCCGCTCCCCGCCAAGCCTCCAATCCCTATGCCACTGGCTTGCTTTCGCGAAGCCCGAACAGAGCGCTCGTTCAGTCGTGCACCCTGGCAGACCTGAAGCAACTGCTGCTGGCGACCGAAAGCGAGCGCGAACGCTGCGTGCTCCAGTTCATTTACGACACAGGGGTAAGGCGTTCTGAGCTGCCGCGTGTGACGCTGGCAGCCATTGAGGACGCTATGAAATTCCAGAGCACGCTCTTCATTTCAGCGGGTGTAGAGGCGACCACGAACGCGGACTACTGCCCTCTCTACATCGAAGGTAGCAAGGGTCTCGCTGACCAAATCAAACCCCGAATGACACTCGTTAGCCGAGCCACCTTGCTGCGAGTAAGGAAGTACCACGCCTCCCCGCTCTATCGGATGCACAAGAGCCAATTCGGTAAAGCGGAGGAGACACCTGCATTTCTGAATACTGAAGGGACTCCATACACGCCAAACTCTGTCACGAAGCTCTTGGATCGGGTGTCCAAACGTGCGCTGGCGAAGATGCGAATTGCCAAGAAAATCTCTCCGCACAAACTGCGTCATGGCAACGCCTACTCCCTGCTTCGTAGTCCGGATATTGGCAAAGATCATTTGGATCGCTTGGTTGCTGTTCAGAAAACGTTAGGTCATTCGAAGCTTTCGACGTCAGAGATCTACACCCAGATCCCGTATGACCTTTATCAGAAGCTGCTCAGTCCTGGATCGGAAACGAAGACCAAAGCGGGAGAGATGGAGGAGCTGGTCAAACAGACCCGCCTGAAAATCGATGCGGGGGCAATGAAGTGATTAGCAGGAAGAAGACCACAGAAATTGATTCTGCTATCGAGGCATGGGTGGCGCGGGCGACAGTCAATCGCGAGTCACTTCTAAAAGTACGGCTGGGAAAAGGTAAAGAGGCTGCTCTCTCATGGACTCCTCTGATGGAGCAGCTCAGCCTCGCTCCCGCCACGATAGATGGGCGGATCCACCAGTTCGACCCCGTATTGGATGCGATGCGTGAGCAGGGAATTATAGTTCCCGGACACTGCTCTGCTGCCTGCGAGTGGAGGCGTCGACTACTTGCTTGGTACGAAGGGTTAAGCGACCAGGAAAAAATGCAAATCCCTGTTCGTGGCAACACTATTAAGTTGCGCGACTACCTCAGCGATATTGAGGGGCTTTCTGGCTTAAATGCTGCTCGACATGAGTACGAGCTCGTAAGTGAGACCTTTGATCAAATTCTTGACGATTTGAGGGCGCGCGGGGTGCTTGATCCTGAGTACAAGACCTCAAAGCAACGCGCAGCCTTAAAGTTTCCAGCAGAAAAAACAGAGTCGCTATTCGATAAGTTCAGGGGGCTAAGGAAGATCCCCATCAATAAGCTTGAAGACATTGCAGTTGCCACTGCGGATGAGCCGTTCAGGTCGTTACTGCACGTCTACAGCGCGTCTTCTATGAAAAGTAGTAGTAAATCCGGACAGTCTAATTTCTCAGATGCATTCAGGTATATGAGCAATTGCTTGCAGTCGGTGGGGTTCGTGGGCACCGAGGACATCCGGGAATTTATTACCGCATATACGCTGCCTCGGTTCAGAAGCTTTCTTCAAGAGCAGATTGTTGAGCGAGCGGTATCAACCAGCCACGCGAGTACGCTTTTGAGTGTTACTCGCTCAATGATGAAGCGGGTGCTCCAGATTGATGGCTTCGGTCTGGAAAACTACATGGCCGCTGAGGGCTTCGATACTGAGCGCGAAACCGATCTCTACAGGCCGTATCCCATTGCGGTACGTAACAAGATTTCGGAAGTAGTTTTGCGCGAGATCGAGGAAACCAATAACTGCGCGCGGATGTATGTGCGTAGTGGAGTTGGTGAGGATCCACTGGATGAAAATGGAAATGCACGCCGTGGTTGTTCGACCCTGGATCATGCTCGTTGGATATTTGAGAATAAACTGGGTGGCGTGCCAATTAACACTAAAGAGCTCGACACAAATAATAAATACCACAAAGTGTTTTTCCGTATCATTTATGCGGTTGGTAAGCCCCTAGAAGAAGTATATAAAAGCTGGGGCGTCCTTTACCGCATTGATGCGAGAGTATTGGCTCCGTATGTGGCGCGACTGGCCCAAGTTACAGGTCTGAATGCCGACTCGCTTAACACACTTGAGTTGGATGACTTTGTCGAAAGCCACGATCTCACCGGCAGGCCCTGCTTACTTTATTGGAAGGAAAGGTCGACTGGCGGGAAGATGTACCATCTTGATCTGTTTCATGCGGAGATTTCTTGGCTGACAAGCTCACAAGGTCGTGCAGTCAAAAAAGTCTTTGATGATGTTAGATTTTTGACAAGAAACATTCGAGATTTAGCGCCAGAAAGTGAAAGGAATAAGTTATTTATCTATCAGTCCAGCTCGCCCAGGAAGTTTGGCGTTGTCGACTCAGTCGATGCGTCGGGCCGAAGCTTGATAAATAAGATGTTTGCCGAATTCGCTTCTGACCATAAATTAGTAGACGAAGACGGAAAGCCTATTAGTTTGTCATCCTCTCGGTTCAGGCCAAGCTTCATTAGTGAGCTAATTGAGAAGGGCGTCTCCATTCGTGATATCCAAATTTTACTTGGCCATAAGTACTTACAGACCACGTTGGCCTACTTGGATCGCATGGATTTTAATGTTACTGCCCGGAAAATGCTTAACAAATTCCTGCATGAGCTGCATCAGGACACCTTGAATGAGCAGCCGGTGATCATACCGACTAAAACGATTGAGACTCCGAGAGACGCCATTCCGGTTAGAACGGGTCTCGTCACTTGCGTGAACGCATTTGATCCGCCCGACTTTATCAAAGGCATGAAGAATTATGATCCTAGTAAGCCCTGCACGCTTTTGAATAAGTGCTTGTCATGCAGCAATAGCATCATAACGGTCTCTCATTTGCCTGAGCTTTTTGCAATGCGCAGGGATTATCAGCACATGATTGAGGTGAGTCGGGTGCTGGACACCCCATACGGGGAAGTGATTCTGGATAATTTGGATGTCCTTAACTCCATTCTGAATGAGGAGACCTCCGACTTTTCGGCAGAAGAATTGTCACAAGCCGAGCGGCTATCAGAGAACGTTAATACGAGCATTTTGGTTGAGGGGGTAGTCCTATGACTGAGAGTATTTTTCTCCAGGTCAAGGAGTTCAAGCAATGGCGCTATGCTATTCACCGCCATCTCGGTGGAGTTACTGAGGGGGTCATTCCGGACGGCGCTGAGCCTCTTAAGATGCTTGCCTGGTATAACGGTTTGCTGGCTTTGCCGGTGAGTAAGATGTCAGCTCTTGGAGATCAAGTCTGGGACTTTAATGCCGATGAGCCAAATGCATCTCGCAACGTTCGAGGGGCCAAGCTACGGATTGATTTCGGGGAGTTCCCCAAGCTCAATCAGCTGGCGATTCTCGAAGTAAAAGTGGCGATGTATTGCTATCTAAAATTTCCATCAGCCCTGAAAGTTTTCACGTCTAAGGGGAAGTTCCTTAAACCTATCACGGTAATTGATTACTTT
>CAMPJN010000151.1 GCA_946886875.1 uncultured Pseudomonas sp. | reverse complement strand
CACGCACGGTGATGGAGGGTCTTGGTCATGGCCTAGCCTCATATTCTTGTTCAAGACGACTGCTATGGTCGGTACGAACATGACTATGGAGACTGGAGGGGAAGTGCGCTAGCAGCGTTCGTCTTATGAATCGGCCGGCATCATGCCGGCCGATTCAGGCGGAGAGCCTGACGGCTCTCAGTAACGGCAGTTCTTAGCGAATTGCAGTCACGGTGCCTTTGTTGCCGGTTACTTTGACGTGCACGGTCTTGTATACGAAGTAATCTTGAACGTTCACTTCATAACGCGGGGCGACGATCACGTCGGCACCCGAGGCCGTGACTGCCTTGTAAGCAGCTGCGGATTTGGCGGATGCCACCGGGTCGAGACCCAGCGCAAAACCACCTTCGCTACCACCGTAGGTAACGCCATCGGCGAACTG
Source organism: uncultured Pseudomonas sp. (assembly GCA_946886875.1). The sequence continues at coordinate 8,008 of CAMPJN010000151.1, read as the reverse complement.
GGTATCGCCACCCAGCTTGAACATATTGAACAGGATGTTCACCGAAGACTCACCGGAGATGGTTTCGCCCACTTTCACGTCGGCCTTGAGGTTAGTCTCAACAGTACCGTTCAACGGCACAGCTGGCTGACTAACGTTCTGGCTGGCACAGCCAGTCAACAGGGCGAACGCGGAGACAGTGGCGATAGTTGCGATGCGTTTCATGCAAAACTCCTTTGCATAACATTCCATGGATACCCCATTGCGGGGGCAATGCATTGCCCGAAAAGGCGCGGGCATCCTAGAAGCCCAATCTAGAGCGGGCAAGCGTAGATTTCCGTTTTGTGACATCTCGCACAACGAATAGGGAAAATCGCTTACACGGCGCCAAGCCGGTGCTAACGAGCGGACGATTTGCGCCTGCTCGCCGTTTGCTTATAAGATCGCGCCTTCCCCGTTTCGTCGCATGTGCGGCCCCCAGCCGTAGGTTCTGCCGTTTTCTTCATTAATTTGGCCCTTGAACCTGCGCCCGCTGTCAAAAGGTATGAACCATGAGCGCAAGACACTTTCTCTCGCTGAAGGACTGCACACCACAAGAATTGGTGAGCCTGATCCGCCGCGGCATCGAGCTGAAGGACTTGCGCAACCGCGGCTTGTTGTTCGAGCCACTGAAGAACCGTGTACTGGGAATGATCTTCGAGAAGGCTTCGACCCGCACCCGCTTGTCGTTCGAAGCCGGGATGATTCAGCTCGGCGGCCAGGCGATCTTTTTGTCGCCGCGCGACACCCAGCTGGGCCGCGGCGAACCGATTGGCGATGCCGCCATCGTCATGTCACGGATGCTCGATGCGGTGATGATCCGCACCTTCGCCCATAGTAACCTGACCGAGTTCGCCGCCAACTCGCGCGTGCCGGTGATCAACGGCCTGTCCGATGATCTGCACCCCTGCCAGTTGCTCGCCGATATGCAGACCTTCCAGGAACACCGCGGCAGCATCAAAGGCAAGACCGTGGCCTGGATCGGCGATGGCAACAACATGTGCAACTCTTATATAGAAGCCGCCGAGCAGTTCGATTTCCAACTGCGCGTGGCCTGCCCGGAAGGCTACGAGCCAAACGCCGCATTCCTGGCCAAGGCCGGCGAGCGGGTGCAGGTTCTGCGCGATCCGCGTGCAGCCGTGAGCGGCGCGCACCTGGTCAGTACCGACGTCTGGGCATCGATGGGCCAGGAAGAAGAAATCGCCGAACGTCACAAGCTGTTCAAGCCTTATCAGGTCAACCGCGCCCTGCTCGATGCTGCCGCCGCGGACGTTCTGTTCATGCATTGCCTGCCGGCGCACCGTGGCGAGGAAATCAGCGAAGACCTGCTCGACGACCCACGCTCGGTAGCCTGGGACCAAGCGGAAAACCGCTTACATGTGCAAAAAGCTTTGCTGGAGTTTCTGGTCGAGCCGGCGTACCACCACGCATGAGCGAAGCCCTGCTGAACCTGCGCGACCTGAGCTGCGGTTATCACGAACATAAAGTGGTGCAGAACCTCAACCTGCACCTGAACGTCGGCGATATCGGTTGCCTGCTCGGCCCCTCCGGCTGCGGCAAGACCACCACCTTGCGGGCGATCGCCGGTTTCGAGCAGGTCCTCGAAGGTGAAATCCAGCTGGCCGGTGAAGTGATCTCCCGCGCCGGCTTCAGCCTCGCCCCGGAGAAGCGCCGGATCGGTATGGTGTTTCAGGATTACGCCCTGTTCCCGCACCTGACGGTGGCCGAGAACGTCGGCTTCGGCATCCGTAAACAGGCCCATTGTCAGCGCCTCACCCAGGAACTGCTCGAGCTGGTCAAGCTCGAACACCTGAGCAAGCGCTACCCCCATGAACTGTCCGGCGGTCAGCAACAGCGCGTCGCCCTGGCTCGCGCCCTGGCCCCGGAGCCGCGCTTGCTGCTGCTCGACGAGCCGTTTTCCAACCTCGATGGCGAACTGCGTCGGCGCTTGAGCCATGAAGTGCGCGACATCATCAAAGCCCGCGGCACCAGCGCGATCTTGGTCACCCACGACCAGGAAGAGGCCTTCGCCGTAAGCGATCATGTCGGCGTCTTCAAACAGGGCAAGCTGGAACAGTGGGACACCCCGTTCAATCTCTACCACGAACCGCTGACGCCCTTCGTCGCCAGCTTTATCGGCCAGGGCTATTTCATACGTGGCCAGTTGCTCAGCCCGGATGCGGTACAAACCGAGCTGGGGGTGATTCGCGGCAATCGCGCCTATATCTGGCCGGTCGGCAGCGCCGTGGATGTACTGCTGCGCCCCGACGATATCGTCTACGACCCGGACAGCTCGCAAAAAGCACTGATCGTCGGCAAGACCTTTCTCGGCGCCGCCACCCTTTATCGCCTACAGCTTGCTACTGGAAGTCAGTTGGAATCGATCTTCCCCAGCCATGCCGACCATTTACCTGGCGAGGAAGTAGGCATCCGCGTCGCGGCCGATCACCTGGTGGTATTTCCCGCTCCCGGCAGCATCGCCACGCAGGTCAACCTGGCCGACTCCGGCGTGCGCCGCTATAGCAGCGATAGCTAGCGGCCAAGGTCACCCACAAAGCGCGTTGCTGTAGCCCATCAGAAGCAATCCGGGAAGCCCTCGCCCACCAACAGCAATCAAGCCTCTGGCAAATGCAACTGGCCGCTGGCAACCAGCACCGCCGGGCCTGCGATCTTCACCCGTTCGCCCTCGAGCCGACACAGCAACTCGCCGCCGCGTGCCGAACATTGGAATGCGCGAAGTTCGCTCTTGCCCAGCTTTACGGCCCAGTAAGGCACCAGCATGCAATGGGTCGAGCCGGTGACCGGATCTTCATCGATGCCGATGGAGGGGGCGAAGTAGCGTGAGACGAAATCATGGTGCTGGCCCGGCGCGCTGATCAGCACACCCAGGCCCGGCAGTTCGGCCAAAGCCGCCAGATTCGGTTGAAAATCGCGTACGCCCGCTTCGCTCGGCAATATTGCCAGAAGCTCCTGAATGCCCTGCTGACCATACAGCGCCAGCACTTCCTCCACCGGGACGCCCAGAGCGCGCTGCACCGCGCCTTGCGAGTCCCACGGTTCGACTGTGCGTATGGGGAAATCCAGCACCAGCCGGCCCGCCTCTCGGGTCACGCGCAACGCACCCGACAGACAGGTGAAATCCAACACTTCACCGGGTTCGTCATAGACCTCGAACAACACCAGTGCGCTGGCCAGGGTGGCATGACCGCACAGCGGCACCTCAGAGGTCGGAGTAAACCAGCGGATATGCCAGCCAGTCCCCTCTTTCACCAAAAAAGCGGTCTCCGCCAGATTGTGCTCGGCGGCGATCTGCTGCATCAGCGCGGGGCTTAGCCAGCTATCCAGGCGGTAAACCATGGCCGGATTGCCGGCGAAAGGCTGATTGGTAAAGGCATCGACCTGGTGGAAATTAAGCTGCATCGATAAAGCTCCTGATTCTTGGTAGGCAGAAGATGCCTTAAATCATCGCCTGGCACCCGCTACAGGTATTCACCATTGCCACGGTACAGCTGCACCGTCTGAAAGCGCCGCGAACAAGTACGGTGCACGAACATCGAGAAAAAAGCGGCGAACTCCAGCGTAACCAGTGCAAACAAAGCACTTGAACACCTTTGGCACGGCTCCTGCTAAGACCAACCCCGGTCAGCACAACGGCGTGTCTGCCACACATCCGACAACGACGTCATGGCACCCCCTCCCTTTCGGAGAAGCGGGCGCTGTGACGTTTTTTTTTGCGTTTTTGGCCTAATTAGGAAGACCGCTATGCGCATGATGAAACTGACCCTGTTGTCGCTGGCCGTTGCCAGCAGCACCCTCAGCCACGCCGCCCTCGCCGAAGAGGCATTCAGCAACCTGTTCACCCAGGGCAAGCCGATCCTCGACCTGCGCTACCGCTATGAGCATGTCGACCAGGACAACGCCCTGAACAATGCCAACGCCCAGACCATCCGCACCCGCGTCGGTTTCCAGAGCGGTAAATGGTACGGCCTCTCGGCGCTGATCGAGGCGGACAATGTCAGCCGCATCGGCGATGCCAGCTACAACAGCTTCCGTAATGGCCAGACCGACTATTCCGTGGTCGCCGACCCGGACGGCACTGAAATCAACCAGGCGCTGCTGCGCTACGAGCATAAATACGGTAGCGCCGTGCTCGGTCGCCAGCGCATCAACCTGGACAACCAGCGCTTCGTCGGCGGCGTGGCTTGGCGGCAGAACGAGCAGACCTACGACGGCGTGCTCGGGCAACTGAAACCACTGGAAGGCCTGACCCTGACCTACGCCTATATCGACAATATCAACAGCATCTTCGGCCCCGGTAACGGCCGCTTCGACACCGCCGCCAACCAGGCCAATATCGAAGGCCACAGCCACCTGCTCAACGCCCAGTACATGGTGATGCCCGAGCTGACCGTGACCGCCTATCAATACCGCCTGGGCCTGGACAACCTCGCCGCTGGCGGCCAGTCGAGCAAGACCACCGGCCTGCGCCTCAACGGTGCGGTCTCCGGTGTCAGCTACGCCTTGGAATACGCCAAGCAAAGCGACCTCAGCGACTACTCCGACAATACCCGCGATCAGGACAGCGACTACTACCTGGCCGAACTGGGCTACACGATCAAAGGCGTGGCTCTGAAAGGCGGCTACGAAGTACTCGGCGGCGACGAAGGACCGGGCAACCGCGCCTTCCAGACACCGCTGGCGACCAAGCACGCGTTCCAGGGCTGGGCCGACATCTTCCTGCTGACCCCACCCGACGGCATCAAGGACGCCTATGTCGGCGGCAGCGCGCCGCTGTTCGGCGGCACCCTGGCGGCTTGGTACCACGACTTCCGCGCCGAGAAGGGCAGCAGCCAGTACGGCGAAGAGATCGACTTGTCCTACGCCCACCCGATTCCGGGCGTGAAAGGCCTCGTCGGCCTGGTCAAATACGCCAGTTACGATGCCGACGACTTCGCCGTGGATACCGACAAGCTCTGGGTGCAACTGCAGTACAGCTACTGACGATCCGGGCCTCTGTACGGGGCCTTTTCCGCTGTGCCCGCGGCGACCGCGCCGCGGGTTTTCAGGAGACTCATCATGCTCAAGCCCATTATTTCCGGCCTGTTGCTTAGCCTCACCCTGCTCAGCTTCCCCAGCTCGGCGGCGATCAGCGCCGCTGAGGCGATGAACCTGTCCGGCATGCAGCGTATGCTCAGCCAGCGTATCGCCAAAACCTACCTGATGATCGGCGCCGAAGTTCGCCCCGAGCAAGCCGAAGAGCAACTCGACCAAAGCATCGCCAAATTCGAGAGTAATTACCTGGCGCTGAGCGAATACGCGCCCACCGCGCAGATCAAAACGGCGCTGGCCGAGGCCGGGCAAACCTGGCAGCAATACCGCGAACTGGCGCTCTCGCGGCCCAATAAACAGCAAGCGCTGAGGATGCTCGAACTCAGTGACCAGTTGCTGGCCCAGAGCGAGAACGTGGTGCAACTGCTCGAACGCCATAGCGGCGGACAAAGCGCGCGCCTGGTCAACCGCAGCGGCCGCCAGCGCATGCTCAGCCAACGCATCGCCAAACTTTACCTGGCGATGAGCTGGCGCCTGCCGGTCAATGGCCTAGAGTCAGCCTTCAACCAGGCGGTGGACGAATTCGAACAGGCACTGCAGGAACTGCAGCAAGCCAACCAGAACACCCCGGCCATTGCCGAAGGCCTGCAGCACGCCGAAACCCAATGGCGCTTCACTCGCGCCGGTTTCAAACTCTCGGCGGACTCGCGCTACGTGCCCACGGTGATCTCCACCACCACCGAAACCCTGCTGTGGCAGATGCATGAGCTGACCAACCAGTACGAAGGAGTGATGCTCGCGGGCACCTGAGAGGGTAGCGAGCAAGGCTGCACCGGGCGCAAGCTGGCTAGGGACCGCGGAACTGTAGGAGCGGCCTTGGCCGCGATGCTTTAACGCTTACATTGATGGATCACGGTGATCTGTAGCCCGGATGAAATCCGGGACGATGCCCGGCGCTAAACCGCTCCCGGATTGCGCCAAAGGCTTATTCGGGCTACGAGATCGCGCCTGCTCGATGATCCCTTGAGCGCCTATAGAAAGCCCGCAGCCGATATGGGCTGAGACGCCCTCTTCAGCCCTCGCTGCGCACCCGCTTCACCGCATCCAGCCAACCGTCGTAGAGCGTGCCGCGGTGGCTGTCGTCCATACGCGGATCGAAGCGCTGCTGGCGGTGCCAATGGTTGGCGATGCTCTCCAGGTCCTGGTAGAGGCCGGCTTGCAACCCGGCCAGGTAGGCCACGCCGAGGGCGGTGGTTTCGGTGACCACGGGGCGCTCGACCGGCACGCCGAGGATGTCGGCGAGGAACTGCATGACCCAGTTGTTCTCCACCATGCCGCCGTCCACGCGCAACGCACTGGGCTCGGCGGCGCCGTCCTGGCGCATGGCTTCGAGCAGGTCGCGGGTCTGGTAACACACCGATTGCAGGCCGGCAGTGACGATTTCCTTGATGCCGGTATCGCGGGTCAAGCCGAAGATCGCGCCGCGGGCTTTCGGGTCCCAATAGGGTGCGCCGAGACCAGTAAAAGCCGGCACCAGATAAACCCCGCAGGCATCGCCGGTGGCCTCGGCCAGCGCTTCGCTGTCGCGGGCATGACTGATCAGCTTGATCCCGTCGCGCAGCCATTGCACTGCCGCGCCGGCGACGAAGATGCTGCCCTCCACCGCGTAGGTAACCTTGCCATTAAGGCGATAGCCAACGGTGGTGAGCAGGCGGTTTTTCGATGCCACCGGCGTATCCCCGGTGTTCTGGATCATAAAGCAGCCAGTGCCGTAGGTGCTTTTCACCATCCCAGGCTGGAAGCAGGCCTGGCCAACCAAAGCCGCCTGCTGATCGCCGGCCATGCCCAGGACGGGAATAGCGGCGCCGAGCAGACCGGCCTCGATGTTGCCGAAATCGGCGGCGCAATCGAGCACTTCGGGCAGCATGCTGGCGGGGATGCCGAACAGCGCCAGCAATTCATCGTCCCATTGCTGGGTATGGATATTGAACAGCGAGGTGCGCGAGGCGTTGCTCGCGTCGGTCTTGTGCGAGCGGCCGCCGGTCAGGCGCCACAGCAGAAAGCTATCGACGGTGCCGAAGCGCAACTCGCCGCGTTCGGCGCGCTCTAGCGCACCCGGTACGTTATGCAGAATCCAGCGCAACTTGGTCGCGGAAAAATACGGGTCGATCAACAGACCGGTCTTTGCCGCAACCATCGGCTCATGGCCCGCGGCTTTCAGTTCGGAACAGTAATCGGCGGTACGCCTGTCCTGCCAGACGATCGCCCGGTAGATCGGCTCGCCACTTTCGGCATCCCAAACCAGGGTGGTTTCGCGCTGGTTGGTGATACCGATGGCGGTGATCTCGGCGGCGCTCAAGCCGCTCGTGTGCAACGCCTCGCGACATACCTGCAGGGTGCTTTGCCAGAGTTCTTCGCCCTCATGCTCGACCCAACCGTCATTAGGGAAAAACTGCTTGAACTCCTGCTGCGCACTCGCCACCCGCTCGCCTTCGCTGCTGAAGACGATGGCGCGGCTGCTGGTGGTGCCTTGATCGATGGCTAGCAGGTAGTGAGGCATAAGGGTTTCCTTGTTGTAATTGTGGGTGCAATTGAAGGTCGGGCTTCGCTGTAGGTTGGGCTGAGTAACACGAAGCCCAACAAAGCAAAGCGCAACGCCATCTATTGCCGACCTATGGCGGCAAAAACCGCACGGGTCAGCTGCGCCAGAACGTCGGCCGCCAATTCGACCTCCAGCCCTCGCCGCCCGGCGCTGACATAAATGCTCGGGTGCTGCCGGGCGGATTCATCGATAAAGGTGCGCAAAGCTTTTTTCTGCCCCAGCGGGCTGATGCCGCCCAGCAGGTAACCGGTGGCGCGTTGCGCCGCCGCGGGATCGGCCATCTCCGCCTTCTTCACCGCGGCCGCCTGGGCCAGGGCTTTCAGATCCAGGCTGCCGGCT
>CAMPJN010000150.1 GCA_946886875.1 uncultured Pseudomonas sp. | reverse complement strand
GCGAAGGCTTTATCAGTCTCAAGGCCGGGATCTGCCTGGTCGGGCTCGACGCCCGAGCCCTGCCGATCGAACCGTTAACCATCATCGAGCACGCCGACAAGCTACTGCCGGAGGCCTATGCCAGTGGCCGGATTGCCGCCATGCGCCTGCCGCTGGCGCCCTGAGCCCCTGTATGTGGCATATCCTCGGCGCCGGTAGCCTGGGCGGTCTCTGGGCTACGCGCCTGGCGCGCATCGGCCTGCCGGTACAATTGATCCTGCGCGATGCCGAACGCCTCGCCGCCTACCGGCGCGCGGGCGGCCTGACCCTGGTCGAACAAGGACAAGCCCAGCGCTACCCGCTGGCCGCGCAAACCATCGACGTTCCCACGCCCATCCAGCGTTTGCTCCTGGCCTGCAAAGCCTATGACGCCGAAGCCGTCGCAGCCCGCATAGCACCGCGCCTGGCGGTAGGCGCCGAAGTGATCCTGCTGCAGAACGGCTTAGGCAGTCAGGACGCGGTCGCCAACCAGTTGCCCGGCGTTCGCTGCATTCTCGCCTCCAGCACCGAAGGTGCGTTTCGCCAGGATGACTTTCGCGTGGTGTTCGCCGGGCACGGCCATACCTGGCTCGGCGACCCCGCCGACCTGACGCCGCCGGACTGGTTGGGCGAACTGCAGCGCAGCGGCATCGCCCATGACTGGAGCCTGGATATTCTCGGGCGCCTGTGGCGCAAGCTGGCGCTGAATTGCGCGATCAACCCGCTGACGGTGCTCTACGACTGCCGCAACGGCGGGCTCAGCGCCCATCCCGCGGAGATCGCCACACTCTGCGCCGAACTCGACGAGCTGCTGCAGGTCTGCGGCCAGCCAGCCGCCGCCGAGGGCTTGCATGGCGACGTGCTGCGGATCATCCAGGCCACCGCGGCGAACTATTCCTCGATGCACCAGGACGTGGCCCAAGGCCGGCGCACCGAAATCGCCTACCTGCTCGGCTATGCCTGCGCCGCCGCGCGCCGTCACTGCTGCGCCGTGCCACACCTCGACAGCCTGCACCAGCGCCTGCTGGCGCACCTCAACGCACGCGGATTGCCCAGCCACTGAGCCAGCGTTACCCTGCTCACACATTAGTCACCGCGATCTAGACCCCATGTTTCTGCGTCAACGCCTCGAAAACCTTCCGGTCGGCCGCAAACTGCTGGTCGCACTGCTGGTGCTGCTGGCGACCGTGCTGGTGGTGGCCAACCTGGCATTTATCAGCGCCGCCTACTGGATCTCCCAACAAAGCGTAGCGCCTCAGGCGCTGCACACCCTTGGCCGCCTGATCGCCAGCCCACAGCTGAGCCAGCCGGCGCTGAACTCGGCGAGCGCCGCAGAAGCCTTGCTCGAACGCCTCGACGACTATGCGCCGTTACGCGCGGCGGCGGTCTATGACGCCAATGGCATCAGCCTGGCGCAACTGCAGCGCGGCGACGAACTGCCACTGCCCTCGCGCACCGAGCTGGTAGCCACCTGGCGCCACAGCGAATTCCGCATCAACAAGTTGATCGAACTGCCGCAGCCCTCGGGGCCGCCGGGGCATTTGCTGCTGGTCGCCTCCAGCGAGCTGCCCAGCGCCTTCTACACCGGCACCTTGAGCGCCAGCCTGGTAATTCTGGCGGTCAGCGTGCTGCTCTGGCTGGTGGTTTCGCGGCAGGTACGGCGCTTGATCACCCGACCGATCCGCCGCCTGGAAGAGCTGTCGCGCCAAGTCACCCGTGAAGAGAACTATTCGCTGCGCGCCCGCCGCGGCAACCGCGACGAGATCGGCAGCCTGGCCGATGCCTTCAACACTATGCTGGTGCGTATCGAGGCTCGCGAGCAGCAGCTCAAACGCGCCCGCGACGATGCCCAGGATGCCTTCGACCATGCGCAGAACCTGGCCGAGGAGACTCGCCACTTCAACCGCAAGCTGGAGCTGGAGGTTCAGGTGCGCGGCAAGATCGAGAAAAAGCTCACTGGTTTTCAGAAGTACCTCAACAGCATCATCGACTCCATGCCCTCAGCGCTGATCGCCCTCGACGAGCAGCTGTACGTGACCCAATGGAACCAGGAAGCCAGCGTGCTTTCCGGCACCCGCCTGGAGGAAGCGCTGAACCAGCCGGTATTTCTCGCCTTCCCGCCGCTGAAACCCTTTCTCGCGCAGATCAACCGCAGCATCGAGAAGCACAAGGTGGAGAAGATCGAGCGGGTCACCTGGAACAAAGGCGACGAGCCACGCCATTACGCTTTGACCTTCTACCCGCTGATGGGCGGCAGCGGCCGCGGTGCGGTGATCCGTATTGACGACATCACCCAGCGCCTGAATCTCGAAGAAATGATGGTGCAATCGGAGAAGATGCTCTCGGTCGGCGGCCTGGCCGCCGGCATGGCCCACGAAATCAACAACCCGCTCGGGGCCATCCTGCACAATGTGCAGAATATCCGCCGACGGCTGTCTCCAGATCTGGAGAAAAACCGCGAGCAGGCCGAACAAATCGGGGTTTGCCTGGAAGCCATCGATCACTATTTACAGGCCCGGGAAATCCCGCAGCTGCTCGATGGCATCCAACAGGCCGGCACCCGCGCGGCGAATATCGTCAGCCATATGCTCAATTTCAGCCGCATGAGCAATCGTCAGTTGGCGCCCTGCCAGCTCCCGGCGGTCATCGACCAGGCCCTGGAAATCGCCAGCAACGACTTCGACCTGACGGAAAGTTTCGACTTCAAGAGTTTGCAGATCGTGCGCGATTTCGATCCCGAGCTTGGCGCAGTTCCAGGCACCGCCAACGAGTTGGAACAGGTGTTGTTGAATCTGCTGAAGAATGCCGCCCAGGCGATCCACCAGCGCAACGACGGCACGCCGGGGCAAATCATCCTGCGCACCCGGCGCGGCAAGCATTGGGCGGAAGTCCAGGTGCAGGACAATGGCCTGGGCATGCCCGAGTCCGTGCGCAAGCGCATCTTCGACCCCTTCTTCACCACCAAGGAAGTGGGCGAAGGCACCGGCCTCGGTCTGTCGGTTTCCTATTTCATCATCACCAACAATCACAAAGGGCAGATGGAGGTGCAGTCCAAACCGGGCCAGGGCACCTGTTTCACCTTGCGCTTGCCACTGGCCGTCGCCACTGCCGACACGGATATCTGAACATGGGTTATCGACTCTCAAAAATTTATACACGCACCGGCGATGCCGGCGAAACCGGTCTGGCCGATGGCCGCAGGGTGGCCAAGGATCATCCGCGAGTGGATGCCATGGGCGAACTGGACACGCTCAACAGCCATATCGGCCTGCTGCTCGCCGACCTCGCCGAAGCACAGGCCGCGTGCCCTGAATTGGACGATATAGTCGCGGTGCTCGCGCCCTGCCAGCACCGCCTGTTCGATCTCGGCGGCGAGTTGGCGATGCCCCAGTACCAGGCTCTGCAGGCAAGCGAGATCGAACGCCTGGAAGCGGCCATCGACCGCTGGAACGAGGAAGTCGGCGCACTGGAGAACTTCATTCTGCCCGGCGGCTCGCGCCTGATCGCCCAGGCCCACGTCTGCCGCAGCCTGGCCCGCAGCGCCGAACGACGCTGCCAGCAACTCAATGCCGCGGAATCCATTCGTGGCGTCGGCCTGGCCTACGTCAATCGCCTGTCCGACCTGCTGTTCGTCGCCGCCCGCCTGATCGCCAAGCGCCAGGGCATCGACGAAGTACTCTGGCAAGCGGCGCCGAAGCCTCAGGCATAACCTGTAGCCCAATAAACCTTGGCCGCGACGCAACTGCGGGGGAGGCGTTTTAGTGGCGGGCTTTCAACCGCTGCTATCACGGCTAAAGCCCCTCCCACGGTTGTACGCAAATCAGTCCGTAGGTCGGGTTAGTGGCGATCCACATATTTGCCGCACCAGCGTAGCTAAACGCCGCGTAACCCGACAAGGCGCCGCACGGTAGATCAGAGCAGACTCAAACGACTCTCGAAGCACCGTTGCTCGCCGCTTAGCGGGTCGATAAAACTCAGACCCTGGGCTAGCAGCTTGAGCGGCTTGCTGTAGTCGTCAGGCGTATCGGGCCCGTCGCTGACCTCGGGGTAGAAGGGGTCGTTGAGTATGGCCGCGCCCAGGGCGGCCATATGCACGCGCAGCTGATGCTTCTTGCCGGTTACCGGATACAGCCCATAGAGCCAATGCTCGCCCAATTGCCGGGCGACCTCGATGCGGGTCTCGGTATTGGCCATACCCGCCACTTCCTGCATGCGAAAGAACGGCTCGCCAGCCTCCAGGCGGGTAGTCCGCAGTTGGGGAAAGACTTCGTTAGGCAAGGCCGGGGCAAGCGCCTCGTAGCGTTTGTGCATCTGCCGCTCGCGAAACAAGGCCTGGTACAGGCCGCGGCTCTGCGGGTTGGTGGAAAACAACACAAGCCCTGCGGTGTGCCGGTCGATGCGGTGCAATGGCACCAAATCGGCATTGCCCAGGCGTTTGGCCAGCCGCGCCTGCAGGGTCTGCTCGACATATTCGCCGGCCGGCATCACCGGCAGAAAATGCGGTTTGTCGGCCACCAGCAGGTGCTCGTCGATATGCAGGATGCTCTCGGCAAAGGGAATCAGCGTCTCCGCCGCGACCTCGCGAAAATAGTGCACCTTGAGCCCGACCCGATAAGGCTCGTCCACTCCCAGCGCTTGGCCCTCGGCATCCAGCACCCGGCCACGGGCCATGCGTTCGAGCCATAGCTCGCGACTGATCGCTGGGAAATGCGCGCACAGACAATCGAGCACGGTCGACCAATCGCCCTGGGGTAAATGCAGGGTGCTGGGGCGCATATTGGACGGGGAGCGGGCTTGTACGGACATGGCGCGAACTCACTTAAACAGGATGCTAAAGCGTGATGCAGGAGCTCAGGGCCATAACCCACGAATGCCCGCCACGCCCTGAGCGCCCGCCTGCCACGCCTGCGGAATATCCGTTGGCCCCAGCCCGCCGAGCAGATAGACCGGCAGATTGACGCCTTGAATCAGCTCAACGACCCGCGCCCAACCCAACGCTGGCGCCCCCGGGTGACTGAGCGTCGACTGCAGCGGCGACAGGGTGACGAAATCCACACCCAGCTGGCTGGCCATCGCCAGCTCTTCAGCCGAATGACAGGACGCTGCCAGCCAACGATCGCCAGGCAGCGGTCGCGCGCCCTGGGCCAGCTCGCGCAATTGCGCGGCGGTGAGATGCCAGCCCGCGGCGGGGAAATCCTCCAACCACTGCAGCGGTCCCTTGAGCATCAATTGCGCGCGGCCGGCACACAAGCCCAGGGCATCAGCCGCCAGCGCGCGATACTGCTCAGCGGACAGCTGTGGTGTGCGCAGCTGCAACAAAGCAACGCCCTGCTCCAGCGCCGCCTGGATACCGCCGAGCAAGGCGAGCGGGTCGAGGTCGTCGGGGCTGATCAGGTAACGCTCGGGCAACCGCGCCGCCGCAACGATCGGCCGATTGGCGGCAGGAAACTGGTAGTCGCCCAGTTGCCCTGGCGCGACCCATGCCAGCGGCTGACCTTCGGCGCCATGGGGCTCGCCGACAAACGCCGAAACGTCCCAGACATCCAACAACACCTGCTTGTCCGGGTAATCGTGGCGCACCTGCAGCAGCGGTCGCGCGGCGCTGGGACGAATGCCCAGCTCCTCATCGAGTTCACGGGCCAGAGCCTGCTCGACCGACTCGCCGGCCTCGACCTTGCCACCGGGAAACTCCCAAAGACCGCCCTGATGTTTATCGTCCGGACGGCGGGCGATCAGAATGCGTCCATCGTCACCACGAATCACCGCCGCCGCGACATGGATGCGCTTCACCCCTGCGGTTCCTCCAGCGCGGCCTGGTACCAGCGTTGGAAGGCCGGCCACTGATAAATGGTGTCTACATAGGTCGCAGCAACTTGCGGCAGGTCTACCTGATAACTACGCAGACGCGCCGCAACCGGGGCGAAAAAGGCATCGGCGATGCTGGCGTGGCCGAACAGAAAAGGCCCGTCCTCACCGAAGTCGGCGCGGCACTCGGCCCAGAGCGCACAGATGCGCTGGATATCGTTCTGGGCATCGACAGGTATCGCTGTCAACGCCTGATCGCGCTTAAGGTCCATCGGCAGGTGCGTGCGCAGGGCGACGAAACCACTGTGCATCTCCGCGCAGACGCTACGCGCCAATGCCCGGGCGTATTGCCCGCGCGGCCAGAGATGGGCCTCGGGGAAGCGCTCGGCGAGGTACTCGGCGATGGCCAGGCTATCCCAGATCGGACCATCCTCGGTCTTCAGCACCGGCACCTTGGCGGTCGGCGAATGGGCCAGCAGACGGGCACGGCTGTCTGCCTGATACAGCGGTACCAGCAGCTCCTCATAAGCTGCGCCGGTGAGTTCGATCGCCAACCAACCGCGCAGCGACCAGGACGAGTAATTTTTGTTGCCGATGACCAGGGCCAGAGACATGGGGCGCTCCTTGCTATGAGTGAGGGAAGATCAACCGACAGTAAAAGGCGCCCGGGCGAATAGCAATTCCGCTTGCTTATGGGGTTATAAGCGCGGGGAATAGCTGCAAGCAGTTGGCTACTACTTGCAGCTTATGGCTGCACTCAGGTCCGATATTCCGCGTTGATCTTCACGTACTCATGGGACAGGTCGGTGGTCCAGATCGTTTCGCTGCAGCTGCCACGGCCCAGCTCGATACGAATGCTGATTTCCGCCTCGGCCATCACCGCCGCGCCCTGCTCTTCGGTGTAGCTGGCGGCGCGGCAGCCGCCACGGGCGATGCAGACATCGCCGAGGAATACGTCGATCTTGCTGACATCGAGCTGCGCCACACCGGCACGGCCGACGGCGGCGAGAATCCGCCCCCAGTTCGGGTCGGAGGCGAACAATGCGGTCTTGATCAGCGGCGAGTGGGCCACCGCGTAGCCGACGTCCAGGCATTCTTGATGGGTCGCCCCGCCATTGACCTGCACGGTAACGAACTTGGTCGCGCCTTCGCCGTCGCGCACTATGGCCTGGGCCACTTCCATGCAGACGCTGAACACCGCCTCCTTGAGCTTGGCGAACAGGTCGCCACTGGCCTGGGTGATCTCGGGCAGCGCCGCCTGGCCGGTGGCGATCAGCATGCAGCAATCGTTGGTCGAGGTATCGCCGTCGATGGTGATGCGGTTGAAGGACTTGTTCGCCGCGTCGCGCAGCAGATCCTGCAGTACCGCCTGGGCGACTTTGGCGTCGGTGGCGATATAGCCGAGCATGGTCGCCATGTTCGGCCTGATCATCCCGGCACCCTTGGAAATACCAGTGACGGTGACGGTGACGCCGTCATGCAAGAACTGACGGCTGGCGCCCTTGGGCAGGGTATCGGTGGTCATGATGCCGGTGGCGGCCTCGGCCCAATGATTCTCCGAAAGATCGTCGATAGCGGCCTGCAGCGCGCTCTCGATCTTCGCCACTGGCAATGGCTCACCGATCACCCCGGTGGAAAACGGCAACACCGCCTGTTCGTCAACACCGGCCAATTGCGCCAGAGCTGCACAGGTGCGCATGGCGTCCCGCAAACCCGGTTCGCCGGTGCCGGCATTGGCGTTGCCGGTGTTGGTCAGCAGATAACGCACGCTGCCGAGCACGCGCTTCTTGGCCAGAATCACCGGAGCGGCACAAAACGCATTGAGAGTGAATACCCCCGCCACGCTCGAGCCTTCGGCACAACGCATCACTACTACATCCTTTCGGCCCGGGCGCTTGATGCCCGCCGAAGCGATGCCCAGTTCGAAACCTGGAACCGGGTGCAGAGTAGACAGCGGGCCAAGACCAACAGCCATAGAGATGCTCCTTGAGGTGATACGACCGATCGCGAAGGTAAAACGCCGCGAGCGGCTAAAGCCATTCGCGGCGTCGTTAAAACTGGTTGAAGCATAGCCCGGAGATCGACCTCAGCCACGCTTAAATGGCGAACGATCCGACAGGCGTCTAAATCAACTCACTTGACCATGACAGTGTTTATATTTCTTGCCGGAGCCACAAGGGCAAGGCTCGTTGCGACCGATCTTCGGTTCGGTACGCACCGGTGCGACCGCCACGGCCACATCGCCTTCGGCATCCTCGGTAACCTGCGGTTGGGCCAGAGCCGAGGCTTCGGCATGCTGGAACTGCATGCGTTCGGCCATGGCTTCGGCTTCGCGGCGCAAACGCGCCTCTTCCTCGACCGGGTCTTCGCGGCGGACCTGCACATGCGACAGCACGCGGATGGTGTCGCGCTTGATCGAGTCGAGCAGTTCCTGGAACAGGGTGAAGGACTCGCGCTTGTATTCCTGCTTGGGGTTCTTCTGTGCGTAACCGCGCAGGTGAATACCGTGACGCAAGTGATCCATGGTCGACAGGTGGTCTTTCCACAGGTCGTCGAGCACCCGCAGCAGAATCTGCTTCTCGAAGGTGCGCAACGCCTCGGCGCTGGCCATGTCTT
>CAMPJN010000149.1 GCA_946886875.1 uncultured Pseudomonas sp. | reverse complement strand
CAATGCCTGGATGCACGCCGGCGCGGTACGGGTCGACGGCGAGAAGATGTCCAAGAGCCTGGGCAACTTCTTCACCATCCGCGAGGTGCTGGAAAAGTACCAACCGGAAGTGGTGCGCTACCTGCTGGTGTCCAGTCAGTACCGCAGTCCGATCAACTATTCGGAAGACAGCCTCAAGGAAGCCAAGGGCGCCCTTGAACGCTTCTATAACGCACTCAAGGGGCTGCCCGATGCTGCACCGGCAGGCGGTGAGGAATTCGTCGAGCGCTTCGGTACGGCCATGGACGACGATTTCAACTCGCCGGAAGCCTGCGCCGTGTTGTTCGAACTGGCCCGCGAGATCAACCGCCTGCGTGAAACCGATCTGCAGGCAGCTGCCGGTCTGGCGGCGCGTTTGAAGGAGCTGGCCGGGGTGCTGGGTGTGTTGCAGCTTGAGCCCGAGGCATTCCTCCAGGCCGGCGCCGCAGGTAAGGTCGATGCGGCAGAAGTGGAAGCGCTGATCGCCGCGCGCCTGCAGGCCCGCGCCGAGAAGAACTGGGGCGAGTCCGACCGTATTCGTGATCAGCTCACTGCCAGGGGCGTGGTGCTGGAAGACGGCAAGGGCGGTACGACCTGGCGTTTGGCTGACTGATAACGTCATAAACCCGCAATGCAATGCCGCTCACCCACGCCAGGTGAGCGGCATTTTTTTGAGCTTCTAGAACTACACGCCAGGTTCAGGACTTTGCCGGTGCAGATTTCCCCGGATTGCATCCGGGCTACAAGAACTCACCTGCACACCTTGACCGCTTGTGGCAAACCACCGAACCGTAGCCTGAATGCAATCCGGGGAGAATCTGACGGCTGACATTGCTCGCGGATTGCATCCGGGCGACAGGGTAGCGTTGTAGGTTGGCGCTGAGCTTGCGAAGCCCAACATGGTGTTCTGGGTTGCGACCTTTACCTGCGCGAACCGTGTTGGGCTTCGCGGAGCTCAGCCCAACCTACGAATTTTGCGGAGCGTTGTCCGTAGCTCGGCTGCAATCCGAGAGCAGTTTTGTCGGCGCCGAACTTCTCTGACTGCATGCAAACTCAATATCCCTACACACTGGGTTTAAGGCGGCATCGCGCAAAAAAAACGGCGCCCGCAAGGGGCGCCGTGAAGTGGCTCAAGGGGAGGAGCGGAAAAGCCACAAAGTGCTTGGACACAAGCAACAGACTGCTACTCTCCCATACCGTTACCGCGCGCTCATGAAATCAGCGCGTATCGCCGCTTAGCGAATATCCACCGTGTAGTCCTCCACCTCGCCATAGTTGAAGCTGCCGCATGCGGTTGGCGCGGTGTTGTAGCGCATAGCCACGCGCATCCGGGTTTTGCCGAGGGCGGTACCGGCGGGGATCGTCAGGTTGCCGGTAACGGCGGTGGAGAGGGCGCGACCGGAGCTGAACACTTGTTCGCCGTTGTCGAAGGTGCCGTTACGGTCCAGGTCGACCCAGATCTTCCAGTACTCTTTGTACGCCTGGCCAGAGAACTGCGGCGTCAGGCTCAGGCTGTTAGCGCCACGCACCAGCGGAACGATATCGCCGGTGAAGTCGGAGTAGCGGCTCGCCCCTGAGGTTTTGGCGAAACCGCCTACAGCGACTCGGCCGATCCATTCCTCGTTGGCGTTGCCGCTGCCCGCCGCGCAATAGCTGACTGGCGGCTCGACGTCGCCATCGCTAATCACCAGGAACGCTGCTGTTACCGCGCCCCAGGTGCCCGAAGTATCGCGGCTGCGTACGTAGATCAGGTGTTTGCCGGTTGGGAGATCCCCCGTGTAGAGAGTGCCGGTTAGTGCCTCGGTCTTACCGTTGAAGCTGCCATCCTGCGCTTGCAGGGGAATGGCGGTGGCGCCGGCTTCCCAGGGTGCCTTGCCGATGTAGTACTCCGCTGCGGCGATGTTCTGCGTCGCCTCGGTACCGCCGCTATTGTTGAAGCGGGTGTCGGTTGCGCTGGCGCTCAGGGTCACTGGGGTTCCCGCGGGTACGCCTGCGCCAGAGGCTGCGCCAGAGGCTGCGCCGCTCAGGCTAACCGCGGTGATGTCCGGGCCGCCGGGGGTGATATAAGGCGTACGCACCACTTTGGCGGCGTAGATCAACGCCGGCAGGTTGCCTGGTTTGATGGTGTTCTCGTAGGTCGTGCAATTCTGGAAGAACTGCGTGCCCAGCTCGAAGGTGTAAGCCGCGACACCCAGCTCGCCATAGCTGATGCCGTCGCTGGTGCCGTCGGTGGGGTAGAGGCCGATCGACTGCTGCGGTGCATAGCCGTTGAAGAAAGCGAATTTACGCCCCAGGGTCTGCAGAGCCGGGCCGTTGGGAGCTGGCTGGCTGGTATCGCCCCAGGGCCAGAGCACCAGTTGGCTGTAGCTGTGGATGTCCAGGTGGATGCCGCTGGTGTCGCTCGGTGCCGGGTCGTTCTTGCCGCTGCCGCGGCGATCCGGCCAGAGCGCGCGCACGTAACCCTCCAGTGCCTGGATCTCAGGTTCGGAACCTGCGCTAGGGCCGCGGTAAGTATCGTTGCACTGGCTACCGCTGGAGCCCTCGCCATTGGTGCTGTTCCAGCCGAAGGTGAAGTTACGGTTGAGGTCGGCGCCGCGGCTGTTGCTGTTGGCGCCGCAGTAGTTCTGGTTGGCGTTCTTGCGCCAGGACAACCCTGTTTCGGCTTTTTTGCGGCCATCCGGGTTGGTCTGCAGTAACAGATGGATTTCGTGGTGGTCGAGAATCCAGGTGGCGTCGGCATTGGTGCCATAGCCGTCCACCAGCCAGCGGGCGAAGTCCAGGGTCAGTGGCGCGGTGGTGTATTCGCGGGCATGGATGGCGCTGTTGATAAACAGCTTCGGCTTGCTGCCGCCAATCGCGTTGTTGGTCAGCTTCAGAACGCGCAGGTCGTAGCCGCCCAGTCCCTGGCTTTGCTGCCAGGAGTCGCCGACCTTGAACCACTCGGCCAGGTTCGGTTTGCTGGCGGCCATGCCGGCGGCCACGGCGAAGGTTTCTTCCACCGTTTCGTAACAGGCATAGCCCGGGATGCTGGCGATGCTCACGTCCGCCATGGTCGAGACCGAGCTGTCGCTGGACTGCATCTTGTTCTGCAGCTTGGACAATATAGTGTTGCGTTTCTCGATAAATTCCGTCGCCGGGGCGAAGGTGAAGTTGAACGCCTTGAGTTTCTCCATCTCTTCGGCGGTCAACTCCATGATCAGATAACCGTCGTCGTAGTGTGACTCCAGTAATTGCCCATGAAAACTGATGGCGGCCTTGCGCGCTATATCCAAGTTTGGAAAGTAGGCCTTGTAAACGGTGTTGCCGGCTTTCTCCTGCTCAAGCAGCATGAAGGTTTCATGTTGGTTGTCGGCGTGGGCGAAGAAGGGCGAAGCGATCAACGAACTGGCCACTATGGCCATTAAAGGTAACGCGTTTTTTTTGAATTTCATTTCCAGTTCCCTGTTACGGATATTATTCCTGACAGGCGCTCTGAATGAAGAGCGCCAGACCAGGCAGGGCCCTTGTGGGGCAAGCCTTTCGTGTAGAGCAAATGAAATTCTCGACTGCTACGGAGCTCCAATGGGGGCAGCGTCCAGGGCGATATTTCAATCACCATGGACTTGGAGAAGCAGAGAGAGGTTTTGAAAATAGAGGGGGTTTTTTAGTCTGTCAAACTGGCGAAAATAGCCATGACTTAGTTGCTGTCAAAGTGCCTTTATAGTGATGTCTTGCGCTGCCGATGGATGATTGTCAGGAAGTGCGACATAATCGTTCGCTAATTCGACATTGCGCCGTCCATGTGCGAGCTAATGAATAATGTCCCCTAACTTTAGTTTGTTTATTTACGATTTTATGGGAGTGCCAATATGTACGCTTGTTACCTTTATGGGGCAGTTTCGAAACGCCGGGTTCTAATTCAGTGCGCTGGATTGTTTTTATATATTCTGTTTTTTGCGCTGCCTCACAGTTATGCCGGCCAGACGATCGGGCCGAGCGAGCAACGCATGGCCGAGGAATTTCTGGCACTGCGCCAAATCAAAGGTCATTTCCAGGGTGGCGAGTGGAATGATGCGGTCGACAAATGGCAGGGCGACAAACATCGGTTGTTGCAGCAAGCGCTCGCAGTCATTCTGCAAGGTGACTATGGCTCGCAGCAGCTACGGGCATTATTAGGCGAGCCGGATCGGGTTTGGTCCAAGGCGGCGCCCGGATATGCGCAAATCCTCGAGCAGACCGAATGGCAGGGCGCACCATCTGGCGAGCTGTGGGCCTATTACTGGCGCGGTGAACACGATCAGCTGATCATCGCTGTGGAACAGGACCGGGCCGGCGCGGGCGGTTGGTTGTTGGCGTGGGAATAGCTGGCATAGGTTGCACCCGGCGGGCGACTTAATGGCGCGGCCGAGGCTGGAGATTTGAATATGAGATGGATGTCGCGGGTAGTGGTTTCGACTCTGGTATTGCTGGCGCTGCTGTATGTGCTGCTGTGCATCGCTTTATTGGTGTTCCAGCGCTCGTTTATCTATTTTCCGCAGCCGCGTGGGTTCGATGACCCTACAAACCTGCTCGAGTTGCCGGGGGCCGAGCTCGAAGTGCTGGTTTCCACCAAGCCCCATGACGGCCCGAATGCCTTGATCTACTTCGGCGGCAATGGCGAAGACGTTTCTCTGAATCTCCCCGAGTTTTCCCAGGCATTTGCCGATCATGCACTGTATCTGCTGCATTACCGGGGTTACGGCGGCAGCGCCGGTGAGCCGTCGGAAGAGGCGATCCAGCGCGATGCGGTGGCCTTGTTCGATTGGGTCAATGCCCGGCATCGCTGCACCGCGGTGGCGGGGCGCAGCCTGGGTTCGGGTGTCGCCATTCGCCTCGCCGCGCAGCGCCCGGTGGATCGTTTGATTTTGGTAACGCCCTATAACAGCATCGAAGAATTGGCGCAGCGGCAATTCCCCTTCGCCCCGGTGAAGTGGTTGTTGCAGGACAAATTCGAATCCTGGAAATACGCGCCGCGTATCGCCATACCGACCTTGTTGGTCGCCGCCGCTGACGATCAGGTCATCCCGAAAGCCAGCACCGAGGCGCTTTACAAACGTTTCGCCGATGGCGTGGCCAGGCTAGAAATCATCCCTGCCACTGGCCATAACAGCCTCTCGGCGCGTCCGGAGTATCTGCGCTTGCTTAAGGGCGGGTTATGTAAGGGCTAGCGGGCCTGTCGGGCTATGCCGATAGGGTGCTGCTCCGGTTCAATTCCAGATCCATTCCCATAGTCCCGGCAGGCGGGCGTATTGCAGCGGGTCGCCCAGAGCACGCTTCAGCGCCGCGCGTTCGAGGGTGTCGCGGCGGTCATAGAATGGTTTGGTGGCGGTGGCGAGGCCGACGTCCTCGGCCACATCGATAAGAATCTCCAGGTATTCCTGCATATGCCGCGCGGTATAGGGGTTGAGATCATGCAGGGTGACCACCACCGGGATGACCCCATCCACTACTGGCAAGGCGCCGGCATGGATCTGTTCGGCTAGCTGCGCCAGCTGGTTGCGTAGGCTGCTGCGCCGGCGCAGGCTGCCGTTGATGCCCCAGGTTTTACCGTCATGGGCGCTGAGGTCAGTCAGCAGCAGACGCAGGCCATGGCTCTGATAGGCGGCAAAGGTGCGTTGGTCGTAATTCCAGAACGGCGGCCGTACCAGGCGTGGCGGCTTGCCGCTGATAGCGCTGAGGTCAGCCACGCCATCGAGCAGCGATTGTTGCAATTGCCTGGGGCTGAGGAAACGGTGGTTGGCGTGCCCGGCGGTGGCGGTGTGAAAACCCAGCAAGTGGCCGTCTCGCTGTTGCCGCTGCAACAGCGCCTGGCCTTGAGCGCTGCCACCGGCATAGGGTGCGCGGGTCTGGATAAAGAACAGCGCCTTGATTCCGGGCTGGATCGGGTTATCCGCCAGAACGTCGAGAATCTGCCGGGTCGGATTGACTCCCAGGCTGCCGCTCGGACCGTCGTCGAAGCTCAGTAAGAAGCGAATCGGCGCAATCCCGGCTAAAGGCGGCGCAGGCGGGGCACTGACGCAGGCCGCCAACATAACCAGGGTGCCTATCGCCAAGCCCAATGTGCGTAGCGTTCGCTGAGCCTGGCAGCACAATGCCCGTACTGGTGAAACGGCGGTTTTCGGGCAGAGGGGAAGACTCATCGGTTGGTGTGACTCGTTAAGGTCGGGGGCGAAGGGTACAGCAGCCTGAACCGTCCAGGGGCTTTACCGCGACCGGCAGCAGCAAGCAGCAGGCAGATTGGTGCCAGGCTACCGCCGACCACCGTCGCCTATTGCCTTAGGCCCTGTTCTCTAAGGCGCTTATACAGCGTATTGCGGCTCACCCCGAGATGCTTCGCCAAGGAAGAGATGTTGCCCTTGCAGGCCTCGAACTGCGCGGCCAAGTCGTCGTCGCCGGCCATCGTCGGGGTTGTCGTCGGCAGCGCCGACGGGCCATTGAGCCTGTCCTCGGCATGGCCTTGTTGCAGGTCGGCAAAGAAATCGTCCGGCAGGTGTTCCGGGCGGATCGGCTGGTCGTCGGCCATGGCCAGGGCGATCTGCAGCACGCTGCTCAGTTGGCGCAAGTTTCCCGGCCACGGGTGATGCTCGAACAAGGCCATGACTTCGGCACTGGGTGCGGCCCACTGGTGCGACTCGCGGTGATATTCCCAGATGCGCTGCACCATCGCGGCTTTGTCGGTACGTTCGCGCAGCGGCGGCAGTTCCAGATTGAGGCCGCTGATGCGGTAGTAGAGATCCTGGCGGAACAGCCCGGCATCGACGTCCTGGCGCAAGGAGCGGTTGGTCGCGGAGATCAGGCGAATGTCCACCGGGTACAGCTCGCTGCTGCCCAGCGGTTGCACGCAGCGCTCCTGCAGCACCCGCAGCAAACGGGCCTGCACGCGTAGCGGCATATCGCCGATCTCGTCGAGAAACAGCGTGCCTTTATGGGCTTTGCGGATCAGGCCGACGCTGCCTTTCTGATTGGCGCCAGTGAAGGCGCCTTTTTCGTAACCGAACAGTTCGGACTCCACCAGCTCGGCGGGAATGGCGGCGCAGTTGACCGCGATCAGCGCTTGTTTGGCGCGCGAGCTGGCGTTGTGCAGGGCTTTGACGAACACCTCTTTGCCGACCCCGGTCTCGCCGTGCACCAAGATCGGAATGTCTTTCTCCAGCAGGCGTTCGGCCTGGCGCACGGCTTTATCGACTCGCGGGTCGCCGAGGTTGATCGAGGCCAGGGTAAAGCCTTTGCCACTGTCTTCGGGCGCGACGGCCTGACGGAAATCGCGGGCCTGAATCGGCGCCGGCTGCTGCGGACGCTTGACCTGGGCATGGAAGCGGAAACGCCCGCCGGCGCGCAGACTGAAGGGCAGGGCTTCGGGCTGGTTGAGCAAATGCTGCAGCGGTACATCGAACAGGCTTTCGATATTCACCCGCGCCAGGCCAACGCCGAGCAGGCTGTCGGCGCGGCGATTGGCGGAGACCACCTGACCTTGTTCATCGAAGATCAACAGTCCGGCCCAGGGGCTTTCCAGGTTGTTCAGGCTGGTATTGAAGGTTAGTTGGAAATAGCGCTGCTGGAACAGATTGAGGATCAGCCGGTTTTCCACCGACTGGCTCATCATTTTGACCATGCCCAGGGTGTGGGAGGGCGGCAGGTAGCTGTCGCTGGACACGTCCAGTACCGCAATCATCTGCCGTTGCTCGTCGAAGATCGGCGAGGCCGAGCCGGTCATGAAGCGGTTGACCTTGAGGAAGTGCTCATCGTGCTGGATATGCACCGCCTGGCCGCAGCTCAGTGCGGTGCCGATGGCGTTGGTGCCGGTATAGCGCTCCAGCCAGCTGGCACCGGCGACGAAGCCGGGCGCCCGGCTGGGTTCGATAAAACGCTGATCGCCCCAGGATTGCAGAACCTGGCCTTGGTTGTCGGCGAGCATGATCAGGCAGTTGGAGTTGGCGAGGATGTTGCCGTAATAGGGCAACACTTCCTTATGGGTGGTCTGCACCAGGGCGTGCTGGTTTTCCAGCAGGGCAGAGACTTCGCCGGGGCTGGGGTGGGTAAAGATGGGCGTGCTCTGGTGAGTCAGCCCGAAGTCGCGGCAGCGCGACCAGGAGTCTTGAATGATGGTCTCGTGGGGCAGCGCGCGGGCTTCTTCAGCCATAACAGAGTCTCGCTGTGATGCTTGTTTTTATCGGCGCCCGGTCTTCGCCGAGGTGCACCCAGTGTCGCCTATGGCTGTTCAAAGTCAACGCTTGGACTGTTCAATTGTTCATGGTCGACTGTTCAAAATTGTTCATTTGTGAAAATGATATGAATCTTTGTTTTTCATTAAATCTATATAAATCAGATAGATAGCATTGTTTTTAGGCGATTGGCACGGAACTCGCCTTATCACCGCCAGATAGAAAACAAATAACAAGAAAATAGGACGGCCCATGTCACTTACGCTTGAGCATGTCACGCGTATCGTCGAT
>CAMPJN010000148.1 GCA_946886875.1 uncultured Pseudomonas sp. | reverse complement strand
GTGTTCGGGGTTGAGCAGGTTGTAGCGAAAGTCGTGTTCGGCCATGGTTCCTCCAGATCAGCGCGAATGCTATCACGCGTCGACCTGCACCTGATTGTTCGGCGTGCCGGCGGCCCAGGCAGTGATGTTGTCGAGAGTGATGCGGGCGATGGCCGCCAGCGCTTCATGGGTGAGAAAAGCCTGGTGGGCGGTGACTATGACATTGGGGAAACTCAGCAGGCGCGCGAGCACATCGTCCTGCAGGGGCAGGTCGGAGCAGTCCTCGAAGAACAGCTCGGCTTCTTCCTCGTAGACATCCAGGCCGAGGTAGCCGAGCTGCCCGCTTTTCAGCGCGCCGATCAGCGCCGGGGTGTCGATCAAGGCGCCGCGCCCGGTGTTGATCAGCATCACGCCGCGCTTCATCTGCGCCAAACTCTGGGTATCGATCAGGTGGTGGCTGCTCTCGGTCAGTGGGCAATGCAGGCTGACGATATCGCTCTGCGCAAGCAGCTGCGCTAATGGCACCTGGCTGGCGCCGAATGCTTCCAGGCCGGTTACCTCGCGTGGGTCGTATACCTGCACGCTGCAGCCGAAGCCGGCCATGATGCGGGCGAAGACCATGCCGATCTTGCCGGCACCGATAACCCCGATCTTTTTCTCATAGAGATCGAAGCCAATCAGACCGTGCAGCGAGAAATCACCCTCGCGCGTCCGGTTGAAAGCGCGGTGCACACGACGGTTGAGCGACAGAATCAGCGCCACCGCGTGTTCCGCCACGGCGTGCGGTGAATATTCCGGTACTCGCACCACGCTCAGGCCGAGGCGTTGCGCGGCCTTGAGGTCGACATGGTTGTAGCCGGCCGAGCGCAGGGCGATCAGGCGTGTGCCGCCAGCCGCCAAGCGTTCAAGTACCGGCGCCGACAAATCGTCGTTGATAAAGGCGCACACCACCTCATGACCCGCCGCCAGCGCCGCGCTGTCCGGACTCAGTCGGGCTTGCTGGAAATGCAATTGGTAGCCGGGGGCGACCTCGGCGGCGAGGAAGCTGGCACTGTCATAGGGTTTGCTGCTGAAAAACAGGATATGCATGCTGGTTCCTTGCGGTTGTTCGGTCCGGGCGGGGGGAGCTCAGGTCCGTAGCACGTAGCCTGGGTTGAGCGAAGCGATACCCAGGGCGCCGATACCCGGGTATCGCTTCGCTCAACCCGGGCTACCATTGGGTGACTTTGATCGTTGCCACATCGAGGCGTCGAACCGTACACGTGGGAACGATCAGCTGCTCTTGTAGCCCGGATAAGCCTCGGTGCAGTCCGGGGTCGCTGTCCCGGATTGCGCTGCGCTTATCCAGGCTACGGTTTTTAGGCGCTGACCTCGGCTTCCCGGGCCAGGCGTTCGATCGCCGCGTCCAGTTCGTCGAGGGCCTGTTGCGCCGCCGGGTCGTCCTGTTTCAGCAGGGTTTCGCTACGTTGGCAGGCGGCGCGCAGTTGCGGCACGCCGCAGTAGCGGGTGGCGCCGTGCAGGCGGTGGACCCGTTCGATCAGGGCGTTGCGTTCCCCGGTCTCGCGCGCCTGGCTGATCGCCTGGCGGTCGCTCGGCAGGCCGGCCAGCAGCATGCTCAGCATGTCGGCGGCCAGGTCGGCTTTGCCGGCGGCCAGGCGCAGGCCTTCGTCGGCATCCAGCACGCTCAGGTTATTGCCTTGCGTCACGCCTGCGCCGTTCCTTTCGGGGCCTTGATTGCGCAGGCCCAGGCCGGTCCATTTGAGGATGACCTGGGCCAGTTGTCGCTCGCTGATGGGTTTGGTCAGGTAGTCGTCGAGGCCACTTTGCAGCAGCGCACGCTTTTCGTTGGCCAGGGCGTGGGCGGTGAGGGCGATGATCGGCACCGGCGGACGGCCCTGTTCGCTTTCCCATTGGCGAATCGCCTCGGTGGCCTGGCGGCCGTCCATGCCGGGCATCTGCACGTCCATGAAAATCAGATCGAAGCAACCGTTTTGGGCCTTTTCCACCGCGACATAACCGCTCTCGGCCGTTTCCACCTGGGCGCCCATATCGTCGAGCAGCGTCTGTACCAGCAGCAGGTTGGCCGGGTTGTCATCGACGCACAGTACCTGCGGCGGTCGGCTCGGGGCCTGGTTGTGTTCCGTTACCCGGGTTTGCCGCGGGCTGACCAGCTCGGCCAGGGCGCGTTGCAATTTGCGCGTGCACGCCGGTTTGGCCTGCAGTTGGCTGTGCGCATCCGGCAAGGCTTCGTGGTATAGCGATTGTTCGGTGGTGGGGCAGAGCACCAGGGCTTTGCAGTTCAAGCGGTCGAGATCCCAGATGCGTTGGCCGAGGCGCTCCGGCGGCAGCAGTTGCGCGGTGACGCCGAGTACCGCGAGTTCGATCGGTTGCGCGCCTTGCTGCGCGCCGGCCACCGCTTCGATCAACTGGTCGAGGTCGGCAAAAGTGCTCACCCGCAAACCGCAGTCTTCCAGTTGATGTTGCAGCGCCTGACGGGACAGCTCATTGTTTTCCAGAATCGCCGCGTGGCGTCCGAGCAGTGGCGGGCGCGGCAGGTCTTCGGCGTCGTCGCGGGCTTTTGGCAGGCTGAGGGTGACCCAGAATTCGGAGCCTTCATCGGGGATACTGTCGACGCCGATTTCGCCGCCCATCTGTTCGATCAGACGCTTGGAGATCACCAGGCCCAGGCCGGTGCCGCCGGCTTGCCGCGACAGCGAATTGTCGGCCTGGCTGAAGGCCTGGAACAGCGCGCGCAGGTCGTCGTCGGAGAGGCCGATGCCGGTGTCCTGCACGCTGATGCGCAATTGCGCGTGGTCGGCGCTTTCGTCCTCGAGCATGGCGCGCATGATGATGCTGCCCTTGCTGGTGAACTTGATCGCGTTGCTCACCAGGTTGGTCAGCACCTGCTTGAGCCGCAGCGGGTCGCCGATCAGCGACAGCGGGGTGTCGCGGTAGACCAGGCTGAGCAGTTCCAGATCCTTGGCATGAGCCGCCGGGGCGAGGATGGTCAGGGTGTCCTGCAGCAGGTCGCGCAGGTTGAAGGGGATGCTTTCCAGCACCAGCTTGCCGGCCTCGATCTTGGAGAAGTCGAGCACCTCGTTGATGATCCCCAGCAGGCTGTCGGCGGATTTTTCGATGGTACCGAGGTAGTCCTGCTGGCGCGGGGTCAGCTCGCTTTTCTGCAGCAGGTTGGTGAAGCCGAGAATGCCGTTGAGCGGGGTGCGGATTTCGTGGCTCATATTGGCCAGGAATTCGGATTTGATCCGGCTGGCTTCCAGGGCTTCCTTACGGGCGAAGTCCAGTTCGATGTTCTGGATCTCGATGGTCTCCAGGTTCTGCCGCACGTCCTCGGTGGCCTGCTCGATATTGTGCTGCAACTCTTCCTGGGCATTTTGCAGGGCTTCGGCCATGCGGTTGATGCCGGAGGCCAATTCGTCCATTTCGTGACTGCCGAGCGGCGGCAGGCGGGTTTGCAAATTGCCGTCCTTGAGCTGCGCGACGCTGTGTTTGATCTGCCGCAGTGGCTCATTGATGGTGCGGCTCATGCGCGCGGCGAGCAGGGCGGTGACGATCAAGCCGGCGGCGATCAACAGCAGGCTGGCCAGCAGGCTGCGATAGCCGCTGATCAGGGTGCTGTGGTGTGACAGTTCCAACTCGACCCAGCCGAGCAGCTGGGTGCCCGGCGCATTGACGTTTTGGCCGGTGAGGCTCAGGTGCTGTTCGCGCACCGGCAGCAGGAAGCGTGTGGCGTCCTGGCTGGTCAGGCGTTCGCCTTGCAGCACATCGCCGCGCGGCGCCGGGTTGAGCATGCTTGGGCCGGCATGGGCCAGGCGTTCGCGCTCGGCGGTGAGAAAGCTGATCGCGCGAACGTCGGGTTGATCGAGCGCCTGGGTGGCGATGCGCTGCAGCAGTTCGGCGTCGCTGCGCCGCAGCGCGGGTGCGGCCAAGGGCGCCAACTGTTCGGCGATCATCTCTCCGCGCTGCAACAGTTGCGCCTGCATGCCGGATAGCTGCGCCCAGGTGAAGTAGCCGCCGAGCACCAGCGCCAACAGGCTGGTCGGCAATAGGGTAAGCAGCAATACGCGGCCTTTGATGCCTAAATCCTTGAACACTGTTTTCCTCCCTCGATGACATGGCGGCAGTGTAGCGATTCGACGGCGCAGAATCTGTAATAGCGTGGTTGGCTTTGCCCAGGCGCTCGAACCGATGGTCGGTAGGGCATACCAGGCGCCTATTTTGCCGCTATGCCCAAGCCCGCGCATGGTGAACGGCGATTATGGCCCTCGTCGGTTTGCCGTTATCATAGGCGCCTTTCCTGTCGTGCGGATTCGATCGACGCCATGCCCCTGCACTATCCCACTATCGCCGATTGCGTCGGCAACACCCCGCTGGTGCGTTTGCAGCGCCTGCCCGGTAATACCTCCAATACCTTGTTGGTCAAGCTCGAAGGCAATAACCCGGCGGGCTCGGTGAAGGACCGTCCGGCGCTGTCGATGATCGGCCGCGCCGAGCAGCGTGGCGATATCCGTCCGGGCGATATGTTGATCGAAGCCACCTCGGGCAATACCGGCATCGCCCTGGCGATGGCGGCGGCGATCAAGGGCTACCCGATGATCCTGATCATGCCGAGCAACTCCACCGCCGAGCGCAAGGCGGCGATGACCGCTTACGGCGCCGAGCTGATCCTGGTCGACAATATGGAAGAGGCCCGCGACCTGGCGCTGCAGATGCAGGCGGAAGGCAAGGGCAAGGTGCTCGACCAGTTCGCCAATGGCGATAACCCCGAAGCCCACTACCGTGGCACCGGCCCGGAAATCTGGCAGCAGACCGGCGGCGAGATCACCCATTTCATCAGCTCCATGGGTACCACCGGGACCATAATGGGCGTTTCGCGCTTCCTTAAAGAGCAGTCGCCGAAGGTGCAGATCGTCGGCCTGCAACCGATGGAAGGCGCGGCGATTCCGGGCATCCGCCGCTGGCCCGAGGAATACCTGCCGAAAATCTACCAGGCCGAGCGCGTCGATCGGGTGATCGATATGGGTCAGCAGGAGGCCGAAGAAGTGATGCGGCGTCTGGCGCGTGAGGAAGGCATCTTCTGTGGCGTGTCCTCCGGCGGTGCGGTGGCGGCCATGTTGCGGCTGTCCGCGGAAGTGGAGAACGCGGTGATGGTGGCGATCATCTGCGACCGCGGCGACCGTTATCTGTCGAGTGGCGTGTACGACGCGCCCAGCAACTGATGGCTAAGAAAGACGGCGGTCTACGTTTTCAGCCCAGTGGCGGCACCCGCGCACCTCAGGTGCCGCTCGGCAAGAAGCAGAAGCTCAGTATCGAACGCTTGGCCAACGATGGTCGCGGTATCGGCTTTGTCGACGGTCGCACCTGGTTCGTCAGCGGCGCCTTGCCTGGCGAACAGATCGAGGCGCGGGTGTTGGCTGCCCATGGCAAGGTGGTCGACGCGCGGGTCGAGCGCATCCTCACGTCCAGCCCGGAGCGGCTTGCCGAACCTTGCGCCCATGCCCGGGTATGCGGTGGTTGCAGCCTGCAACATATGTCCCATGACGATCAGTTGGCGCTGAAACAGCGCATGCTCGCCGAGCAACTGAGCCGTTTGGCCAATATCCAACCGGACCAATGGGCGCCACCCTTGTACGGCCCGGCGTTCGCCTATCGCCGCCGCGCGCGGATCGCCGTGCGTTGGGATGGCAAGGCCAAGCGTCTGGACGTTGGATTTCGCGCTGCGGCCAGTCAGGAGATCATCGCCATCGGCGAGTGCCCGGTTCTGGTACAGCCCTTGCAGCCGATTCTGAGTGGCTTGCCGGCGGTACTGGGCGAGCTGGAAAACCCGCGGGCCATCGGTCACGTCGAGCTGTTTCATGGCAGTGCCAGCGCGGTTTTGGTGCGCCATACTGCGCCGCTGAGCGAAACCGACCTGGCCAGTTTGCAGGCGTTCTGCGTGGCTCGGGATGCGCAGTTATGGCTGCAAGGCGAGGCCGAGCCGCAACCCTATGTGGCCGGCGATGCCCTGGGCTATCGCCTGGCGACCTGGGATGTGCAACTGGCCTATCGGCCCGGCGATTTCGTCCAGGTCAATGCCCAGGTCAATGAAACAATGGTCGCTCAGGCACTAGACTGGTTAGCAGTAACGGCGGATGAACGGGTTCTGGATTTGTATTGCGGCCTGGGTAATTTCGCTTTGCCTTTGGCCCGCCAGGCGCGCGAAGTAGTGGCGGTGGAAGGGGTGCAAGCGATGGTCGAGCGGGCGGCGCAAAATGCCGCGAACAACGCTATCGGCAACGCGCACTTTTACCAGGCCGACCTGTCCAACCCGCTGGCCGACGCAGGCTGGCTGGGCGAGGGTTTCGCCGCGGTGTTGCTCGATCCGCCGCGCGACGGCGCCTTGCAGGTGGTCAAGCAGATTGCCGCGCTGGGCGCCAAGCGCGTGCTTTATGTGTCCTGCAACCCGACCACGCTGGCGCGCGACAGTGTCGAGTTGCAGCGCCAAGGTTATCGCTTGAAGAAGGCCGGGATTCTCGACATGTTTCCGCAGACCGCACATGTCGAGGCGATGGCGCTGTTTGAAAGGCAATAACTCGAAAGGCAATGGTTGAGAAACAACAGTAGATCGGCAGGGTGAAACGGGTTGATGAATGACGGGCGGCTTGGTTTTTTACCGCCCCGACAGGCTCCTGGCTACACAAGCTGTGCAGGGGCGCACGGGATTGCGCCTTAAGTGGTTAAACCGACCGACTCATAGAAGCCGGCGACTTTATAGGTGTGCCAGTCGCGCACCCTCTGGAAGGTAGCAAAAGATGGTTCAGGTTAGAGCGCACCAGCCGATCAACGACGACGGCAGCATCAACCTAGAGGCTTGGCTGACTCATGTGCTGAGCGTCGACCCGGCGCTCGAACACGACGCCCTGCTGGAAGCTTGCGAATTTGCCCGTGAGGCCGAGCAGCAAGCCAATGCCGCGCAGAATCTGTGGAGTGAGGGCGCCTCCAGTTTCCGCGCCGGCCTGGAAATCGCGGAGATCCTCGCCGATCTCAAGCTCGATCAGGATTCGCTGGTCGCCGCGGTGATCTACCGTGGCGTGCGCGAGGGCAAGGTGACCCTGGCCGCGGTGCATCAGCGCTTTGGCGCGGTGGTGGCCAAGCTGGTCGATGGCGTGCTGCGTATGGCGGCGATCAGCGCCAGCCTCAACCCGCGCGATTCCCTGGTGCTCGGCTCCCAGGCCCAGGTGGAAAACCTGCGCAAGATGCTGGTGGCGATGGTCGACGACGTGCGCGTCGCCTTGATCAAGCTGGCCGAGCGCACCTGCGCGATCCGCGCGGTCAAGCATGCCGACGACGAGAAGCGTCAGCGTGTGGCGCGCGAGGTCTTCGACATCTATGCACCCCTGGCCCATCGCCTGGGCATCGGCCATATCAAGTGGGAGCTCGAGGACCTGTCGTTCCGCTACCTGGAGCCTGAGCAATACAAACAGATCGCCAAGTTGCTGCATGAGCGCCGCCTGGATCGCGAGCAGTACATCAACGAAGTGATGAGCCATCTGCGCCTGGAACTGGAAGCCACCGGGGTCAAGGCCGATATCAGCGGGCGGGCCAAACACATCTATTCGATCTGGCGGAAAATGCAGAAGAAAGGCCTGCAGTTCAGCCAGATCTACGACGTGCGCGCGGTGCGCGTACTGGTGCCGGAGATGCGCGATTGCTACACCGCGCTTGGCATCGTGCATACCCTGTGGCGGCACATTCCCAAGGAGTTCGACGACTACATCGCCAACCCTAAGGAAAACGGCTACCGCTCGCTGCACACCGCGGTACTCGGCCCGGGCGGCAAGGTGCTGGAAGTACAGATCCGCACCCACGCCATGCACGAGGAAGCCGAGCTGGGCGTTTGCGCCCACTGGCGCTACAAAGGCACCGACGTCAAATCCGGCTCCAACCATTACGAAGAGAAAATCTCCTGGCTGCGCCAGGTACTGGAATGGCACGAGGAGCTGGGCGATATTGGCGGTCTGGCCGAGCAACTGCGCGTCGACATCGAACCGGATCGGGTTTATGTGTTCACCCCGGACGGCCACGCCATCGACCTGCCCAAGGGCGCCACGCCACTGGATTTCGCCTACCGGGTGCACACCGAGATCGGCCATAACTGCCGCGGCGCCAAGATCAACGGGCGCATCGTGCCGCTGACCTACAGCCTGCAAACCGGCGAGCAGGTAGAGATCATCACCAGCAAGCACGGCGTGCCGAGCCGCGACTGGCTGAACTCCAACCTCGGCTACGTCACCACCTCACGGGCGCGGGCGAAGATCGTCCACTGGTTCAAGCTGCAGGATCGCGATCAGAACGTTGCCGCCGGCAAGTCCCTGCTCGAACGGGAACTGCTGCGCCTAGGTCTGCCCCATGTGGATTTCGACAAGCTGGCGGAGAAGGCCAACCTGAAAAACAGCGAAGACCTGTTCGCTTCGCTCGGCGCTGGCGACCTACGCCTGGCGCATCTGGCCAACCTGGCGCAACAGTTGGTCGAGCCGGAACGCAGCA
>CAMPJN010000147.1 GCA_946886875.1 uncultured Pseudomonas sp. | reverse complement strand
ATGCCGGCGATGCCGCCGACTTCGCCGCAGCCAGCTCGTCCAAACAGGCCAAACTGCTGGAGAACTGGGCCGCCGCGCCCGACTCAGCACGCCTGCCGCTGTTGCAAGCCTTGCAACAAGGTCGCGTCGCCGCCGATAGCGACAAGACGCCATTTATTGAGGTCGATGGCAGCTATCAGGCCGTCGAAGGCACCGCCGACCCCGTCGGCACAACGAAGAAATTACGCCTAAACAACCGCCTGCGCGGATTGATAAGCACCGCCCTGGCCAGCCATCAGTTACTCGCCGAGGACGCTGGCGTGCGTCTGGCCGCCGCCCAACATTTGCAGAAAAGCGCCAAGCCGGCGCAACTGGCGCTGCTCAACGCCCAGGTCGCCAGCGAAGAGGATCAGCAGGTGCGCGATGCCCTGAGCCTGGCCCTGGCCAATCTGCAACTGGTCGACCGCGACCCGGCGATTCGCCTGGCCGCCGTGCGTCTGCTCGGCGAAACCGGCGATCCGCTGGCGCGCACCCGCCTGGAAACCCTGCTCGATCCGGCCGTGGAACAGGACGAAGCGGTGCGCACCGCCGCGGAAACCAGCCTGGCCCAGGTCAAACGCAAACTGTTGATCGGCGAACTGCTCGGCCAGGCCTTTAGCGGTCTGTCGCTGGGTTCGATCCTGCTGCTCGCCGCCCTCGGTCTGGCGATCACCTTCGGCCTGCTCGGGGTGATCAATATGGCCCACGGCGAGATGCTGATGCTCGGCGCCTATTCCACCTATATGGTGCAGCTGCTGTTCCAGCGCCTGGCCCCCGAGGCCCTGGCGTTCTACCCGCTGGTGGCATTGCCGGTGGCATTCTTCGTCACCGCCGTGATCGGCATGGCCCTGGAACGCACGGTGATCCGCCACCTCTACGGTCGCCCACTGGAAACCCTGCTGGCCACCTGGGGTATCAGCCTGATTCTGATTCAACTGGTGCGGGTGGTGTTCGGCGCGCAGAACGTCGAAGTGGCCAACCCTTACTGGTTGAGCGGCGGCATTCAGGTGCTGCCGAACCTGGTGTTGCCGTACAACCGCATCGTGATTATCGGCTTCGCGCTGTTCGTTGTGATGCTGACCTGGCTGCTGCTGAACAAGACCCGCCTCGGCCTTAACGTGCGCGCGGTGACCCAGAACCGCAATATGGCCGCCTGCTGCGGGGTTCCAACGGGACGGGTGGATATGCTCGCCTTCGGCCTTGGCTCGGGCATCGCCGGCCTCGGCGGCGTGGCCCTGAGCCAGATCGGCAACGTCGGCCCGGATCTGGGCCAGAGCTATATCATCGACTCCTTCCTGGTCGTAGTGCTCGGCGGCGTCGGCCAGCTCGCCGGCAGCGTGATGGCGGCCTTTGGGCTGGGCATCGCCAACAAGATTCTCGAACCGCAGATCGGCGCCGTACTCGGCAAGATCCTTATCCTCGCGCTGATCATTCTGTTTATCCAGAAACGCCCGCAAGGCCTATTTGCGTTGAAAGGACGGGTGATCGACTGATGAATATCGACCGATA
Source organism: uncultured Pseudomonas sp. (assembly GCA_946886875.1). The sequence goes on along the minus strand of CAMPJN010000147.1, from coordinate 7,016 downwards.
TCTCACCCTCTGCCGATCTTTGGCTGATCCTGAAGCAGTCGTAGGGCGGGTGAAACCCGCCAATACGGAGTCGTCGTTTTGCCTGTTCGGCAGGTTTCACCCGCCCTACGGACCAGCCATCGCCCATCAACAGGACGGCCGCGCATGAACCAGCCACTCGCCATCACGGCCGCGCAGAAAGCCGGCCCAAAACTCACCGCCATCGCCCTCGGCGTAACCCTCGCCGTGCTGATCGCCCTGCCGTTACTGCACCTGCTGCCGGCGGACAACGCTCTGCATGTGTCGGCCTACACCCTGACCCTGGTCGGCAAGATTCTCTGCTACGCCATAGTCGCCTTGGCCCTGGATCTGGTCTGGGGTTACGCAGGTCTGCTGTCGCTGGGCCACGGCCTGTTCTTCGCCCTCGGCGGCTACGCCATGGGCATGTACCTGATGCGTCAGAGCGCGGGGGACGGTTTGCCGGCCTTTATGAGCTTTCTCGCCTGGAGCGAATTGCCCTGGTACTGGTATGGCACCTCAAGCTTTCTCTGGGCCATGTGCCTGGTGGTGCTGGCACCGGGTTTGCTGGCCCTGGTGTTCGGCTTCTTCGCCTTCCGTTCGCGGATCAAGGGCGTGTACTTCTCGATCATGACCCAGGCCCTGACCTTCGCCGGCATGCTGCTGTTCTTTCGCAACGAGACCGGCTTCGGCGGCAATAATGGCTTTACCGGTTTTACCCGCATCCTCGACTTCGATATCACTGCCGCCGGCACCCGCGCGGCGCTGTTCCTCGCCACAGTGGCGCTGCTGGTGGGCAGCCTGTACCTGGGCTTCAAACTGGCGCGCAGCAAGTTCGGGCGGGTGCTCACCGCGTTGCGCGATGCCGAGAATCGCCTGATGTTCTGCGGCTACGACCCGCGCGGCTACAAGCTGTTTATCTGGGTGCTGAGTGCGGTGCTCTGTGGCCTGGCCGGCGCGCTCTATGTGCCGCAGGTCGGGATCATCAATCCCAGCGAGATGTCACCGACCAACTCCATCGAAGCCGCCGTCTGGGTCGCCCTCGGCGGGCGCGGTACCCTGATCGGCCCATTGCTCGGTGCCGGCCTGGTCAACGGTATGAAAAGCTGGTTCACCGTGGCCTTCCCGGAATATTGGCTGTTCGCTCTGGGTTTTCTATTTATCGTGGTCACCTTGTTCCTGCCCAAGGGCGTGATCGGCCTGCTGAAAAAGGGAGACAAGCAATGAGAGCCGCACCCATCCCCGAAGCCATGCACCCACCGGGGTTCGACGCCGCTGGCAGCGGCCGCGATGCCATAGGCGCGAGCAGCGCGGCCGGCGAGGGTTTGAACGTTCGTCACGGCACCATCCTGACCCTGGAAGACATCAACGTCAGCTTCGATGGTTTCAAGGCGCTGACCGACCTGACGCTGTATATCGGCGTCGGCGAACTGCGCTGCATCATCGGCCCCAACGGCGCCGGCAAGACCACCATGATGGACGTGATCACCGGCAAGACCCGCCCGGACAACGGCGTCGCTTATTTCGGCGATACCCTCGACCTGACCCAGATGAGCGAAGTCGAAATCGCCCAGTCCGGCATCGGCCGCAAGTTCCAGAAACCCACGGTGTTCGAGGCGCTCAGCGTGTTCGAAAACCTCGAACTGGCGCAGAAGACAAACAAATCGGTATGGGCCAGCCTGCGCGCCAAGCTCAGCGGCGAGCAGCGCGACCGTATCGACGAGGTGCTGGCCACGATCAAGCTCGACAGCTCGCGGCAACGCCCGGCCGGCTTGCTGTCGCACGGGCAGAAGCAGTTTCTGGAAATCGGCATGCTGCTGGTGCAGGACCCGCAACTGCTGCTGCTCGACGAGCCGGTGGCCGGCATGACCGACGCCGAAACCGAGTTCACCGCCGAGCTGTTCAAATCCCTGGCCGGCCAGCATTCGCTGATGGTGGTCGAGCACGATATGGGCTTCGTCGGCTCCATCGCCGACCACGTCACCGTGCTACACCAAGGCCGCGTGCTGGCCGAAGGCTCGCTGGAGCAGGTGCAGGCCGATGAGCGGGTGATTGAGGTTTATCTGGGCCGCTAGAACGTAGGGTGGATGACGCTTTTTTCATCCACCACAGACACTGCACGGTGGATCGATAAAGCGCGACCCACCCTACGCATGAGCAAGGACATCGACATGCTGCAAGTTGAACAACTGCATCAATACTACGGCGGCAGCCATATCCTCCGTGGCCTGTCGTTCGAGGCCAAGGTTGGCGAAGTCACCTGCCTGCTCGGGCGCAACGGCGTGGGCAAGACCACGCTGCTGAAATGCCTGATGGGCCTGTTGCCGGCCAAAGAGGGCGCGGTGAGCTGGGAAGGCAAGCCGATCACCACGTTCAAGCCGCACCAGCGTGTACATGCCGGCATCGCCTATGTGCCGCAAGGGCGGGAAATCTTCGGCCGTTTGACGGTGGAGGAAAACCTGCTGATGGGGCTCTCACGTTTTCCCGGCAGCCAGGCCAAGGCAGTACCGGAATCTATCTACGAGCTGTTCCCGGTGCTGCGCGAGATGAAACAACGTCGCGGTGGCGACCTGTCCGGTGGTCAGCAGCAACAACTGGCCATCGGCCGCGCCCTGGCCAGTCAGCCGCGCCTGCTGATCCTCGACGAGCCCACCGAAGGCATCCAGCCCTCGGTGATCAAGGAGATCGGCGTGGTGATCAAGAAACTCGCCGAACGCGGCGATATGGCCATTCTGCTGGTCGAGCAGTTCTATGATTTTGCCGCCGAACTGGCCGATCAGTACCTGGTGATGAGCCGCGGCGAGATCGTCCAGCAGGGCCGCGGCGAAACCATGGAAGCCGATGGCGTGCGCGGCCTGGTGGCGATCTGAATGAGGACGCGGGCTTGGCACTATGCGCATAATCGGCGCCTCGCTGATGGCTTCGAGGCGCCTATGAATTTTCTGCGCAATGCCCTGCTGCCCCTGGTCGCGCTGCTCGGCCTGGCCATGCTGGCGTGGTCGGGCACCCTGCCCGACTACTGGTTGCAACGCAGCCTGCCGACGGGCGCACCGCCGCCCTATCCGCTCGAGGGCGTGCTGACGTTCAGCGCCGTGGCACTTGGCGAATGCGCCCTGCTGCTGGCCATCCTGCGCCCCTGGTCGTACTGCCGTTCCTGGGGCAGGGCCTTGAGCGCCAGCCTGCTGGCACTGGTCCTGTCGTCGTTATGGATACAGGGCGTGCTGCATTCGCCGCCCTACTTCGGCGTGCACTTGCAGTGGTGGTTGCTGGTCAGCCTGGGCTTGCTGCTACTCACCCTGTTTTCCGCCGCCAGCGCCTGGCGGCACGCCCGCAAAGCCAGGCCGAAGAAATGAACCTGCCGCTGCCCTCCGCCCTGTTCACCCCCAGCTGGCATGCCGAGCTGGAGCTGGGCTATGGCCGCGACGGCGATTGCACGCGGCCGACTCTGCGTCGCCACAAAGGCCCGCTGCGGGTGCAAAAGCACCTGTATGGCGAAGGCCCGCAAGTCTGCCAGCACATCATCGTCCATCCGCCTGGCGGCATCGCCGGTGGCGACCGCCTGGATATTTCGGCCACAGTCGGCAGCGGCGCCTGGGCGCAACTGACCAGCCCCGGCGCGGCCAAGTGGTACCGCGCCGCCGGCCCGGCCTATCAGCACCTCAAGTTGCGCGTCGAAGCCGGCGCCACCCTGGAATGGCTGCCCCAGGAAACCATCGTCTACGCCGGCGCCCAGGCCGAATTGCACAGCGATATCGAACTGATCGGCGACGCCCGCCTGTTGTATTGGGACATGGTCGCCCTCGGTCGCCCAGCCAGCGGCGAGCGCTTCGATGCCGGCCATTTTCAAGCGCAATTGAATATCCGTCGCGACGGCCAGTTGCTCTGGCACGAACGCCAGCGCATCGAAGGCGGCGACGGCCTGCTCGACTCGCCCATCGGCCTGGCCGGCAAACCGGTGTTCGCCACCCTGCTGATCAGCGGCGAGATCGACGCCGAGTTGCTCGAACGCTGCCGTAGCCTACCCAGCGCGGTGCGCGGCGATCTGAGCCAATTACCTGGCCTACTGGTGGCCCGTTGCCTGGCCGACGAGGCGTTGCACGCCCGCGCCTGGCTGATCGAACTCTGGCGCCTGCTGCGCCCCGCCCTGCTCGGCCGCGAGGCCGTTCCCCCAAGAATCTGGAGCACCTGAACCATGGACCTGACGCCCCGCGAAAAGGACAAATTGCTGATCTTCACTGCCGGCCTGGTGGCCGAACGGCGCCTGGCCCGAGGGGTAAAGCTCAACTACCCTGAAGCTATGGCCTATATCTCCGCCGCCCTGCTCGAAGGCGCCCGCGACGGCCAGAGCGTGGCCGAGCTGATGCACTTCGGCACCACCCTGCTGACCCGCGATCAAGTGATGGAAGGCATCCCGGAAATGATCCCGGAGATCCAGGTCGAGGCCACCTTCCCAGACGGCACCAAACTGGTCACCGTCCACCAGCCGATTGCTTGAGCCATGAATTATTCGATTGTCGATGCCAGCGAGGCGGATCTGCCCGGCATCCTGGCCATCTATAACGACGCCGTACTCAACACCACGGCGATCTGGAACGAGACCCTGGTGGACTTGGCCAACCGCCGCGCCTGGCTGACCGAGCGCCAGGCCCAGGGCTTTCCCGTGCTGGTCGCGCAACAGGACGGCGAGGTGCTCGGCTATGCCACCTACGGCCCATGGCGCCCGCACGATGGCTACAAATACAGCGTCGAACACTCGGTTTATGTCCGCCACGACCAACGCGGCCAGGGTCTTGGCCTGCACTTGCTGCAAGCACTGATCGAACGCGCCCGCGCCGCCAACCTGCACGTAATGATCGCCGCCATCGAGAGCGAAAACGCCGCCTCGATCCGCCTGCATAAGCGCCTCGGCTTCGTCGTCAGCGGGCAGATGCCACAGGTCGGACGCAAGTTCGAGCGCTGGCTCGATCTGACCTTTATGCAACTCATCCTGCCCGAAGCACAGGAGCACTCCCGATGATTCCCGGCGAATACCAGATCCAGGACGGCGAGATCGAACTCAACGTCGGCCGCCGCACCCTGACCCTGAACGTGGCCAATAGCGGCGACCGGCCGATCCAGGTCGGCTCGCACTATCACTTTTTCGAGACCAACGATGCGCTGAGCTTTGATCGCAGCGTGGCGCGAGGTATGCGCCTGAATATCCCTGCCGGTACCGCCGTGCGCTTCGAGCCGGGGCAATCGCGCGAAGTCGAGCTGGTCGAACTGACCGGCCATCGTCGGGTGTTCGGCTTTGCCGGGCGGGTGATGGGCGAGCTGTAGGGTGCGCCCTGCGCACCACAAACAACGCGGATAGCAATGGTGCGCATAGCGCACCCTACAGGAAGGCACTTGATGAAAATTTCCCGCCAAGCCTATGCCGATATGTTCGGCCCCACCGTCGGCGACAAGGTGCGCCTGGCCGATACCGAGCTGTGGATCGAAGTGGAAAAAGACTTCACCAGCTACGGCGAGGAAGTGAAATTCGGCGGCGGCAAGGTGATCCGCGACGGCATGGGCCAGAGCCAGCTGTGTGCCGCAGACGTGGTCGACACCCTGATCACCAATGCGCTGATCGTCGATCACTGGGGCATCGTCAAGGCCGATGTCGGCCTCAAGAACGGTCGCATCGCCGCCATCGGCAAGGCCGGCAACCCGGATATCCAGCCGGACGTGACCATTGCCATCGGCGCCGGCACCGAGGTGATCGCCGGCGAAGGCATGATACTTACGGCCGGCGGTATCGACTCGCATATCCACTTTATCTGCCCGCAGCAGATCGAGGAGGCACTGATGAGCGGGGTGACCACCATGATCGGCGGCGGCACCGGGCCGGCCACCGGCACCAACGCCACCACCTGCACGCCGGGGCCGTGGCATATGATGCGCATGCTGCAGGCCGCCGACGCCTTCCCGATGAACCTCGGCTTTACCGGCAAGGGCAACGCCTCGCTGCCGGAGCCCTTGATCGAACAGGTCAAGGCCGGCGCCATCGGTCTGAAGCTGCACGAAGACTGGGGTACCACCCCGGCGGCGATCGACAACTGCCTGAGCGTGGCCGACCAATACGATGTGCAAGTGGCGATTCATACCGACACGCTCAACGAATCCGGCTTTGTCGAAACCACATTGGCCGCGTTCAAAGGGCGCACCATCCACACTTACCACACCGAAGGCGCCGGCGGCGGCCACGCACCTGACATCATCAAGGCCTGCGGCTTCGCCAACGTGCTGCCCAGCTCGACCAATCCGACCCGGCCGTTTACCCGCAATACCATCGACGAGCATTTGGACATGTTGATGGTCTGCCACCACCTCGATCCGTCGATTGCCGAGGACGTGGCCTTCGCCGAAAGCCGCATCCGCCGCGAAACCATCGCCGCCGAAGATATCCTCCATGATCTCGGTGCGTTCAGCATGATCAGCTCCGACAGCCAGGCCATGGGCCGCGTCGGCGAGGTGATCACCCGCACCTGGCAGACCGCCGACAAGATGAAGAAACAGCGCGGCGCGCTCCCCGGCGATGGCCCTGGCAACGACAACTTCCGGGTCAAACGCTATATCGCCAAATACTGCATCAACCCGGCGATCACCCACGGCATCAGCCATGAAGTCGGCTCCATCGAAGTCGGCAAGTGGGCCGACCTGGTGCTCTGGCGCCCGGCCTTCTTCGGAGTTAAACCTTCGCTGATCCTCAAGGGCGGGGCGATTGCCGCGAGCTTAATGGGCGACGCCAACGCTTCAATCCCCACCCCGCAACCGGTGCACTACCGACCGATGTTCGGCAGCTTCGGCGGCAGCCTGCACGCCAGCAGCCTGACCTTTATCAGCCAGGCCGCGCTGGACGCCGGCATCCCCGAGCAACTGGGCCTGAAGAAGAAAATTGGCGTGGTCAAAGGCTGCCGCGACGTGAAAAAAACCGACCTGATCCACAACGACTACCTGCCGAACATCGAGGTCGACGCGCAGAACTATCAGGTCAA
>CAMPJN010000146.1 GCA_946886875.1 uncultured Pseudomonas sp. | reverse complement strand
CACGCTGATCATCAACGGCACCGAGTGCGAGCCCTATATCACCGCCGACGATCTGCTGATGCGCGAGAAAGCCAGCGAGCTGGTCAGCGGCATCGAGATACTCGCGCACCTGATCCAGCCCGAGCAGGTGCTGATCGGCATCGAGGACAACAAACCCGAGGCCATTGCCGCGGTCAAGGCGGCCATTGGCGCACGGCCGTTCAGCGTGCGGGTATTCCCGACCAAGTACCCGTCCGGCGGCGAGAAGCAACTGATCCAGATTCTTACCGGCGTCGAAGTGCCTTCGGGTGGTCTGCCGGCTGACATCGGCATCCTCTGCCAGAACGTCGGCACCTGCGTGGCCATCCATGATGCGGTGTTGCTTGGCAAACCGCTGATCGCGCGCATCACCACCCTTACCGGCGAGGCGCTGGCCAAGCCGGTGAACGTCGAGGTGCTGCTCGGTACCCCGGTAGCCGAGCTGCTGGAGTTCGCCGGCCTGCAACGCGACAGGCTGCACCGCCTGATCATGGGCGGACCGATGATGGGCTTCACCCTGCCCGACTTCGACGTGCCGCTGATCAAGACCACCAACTGCCTGCTGGCGGCTACCGAAGCCGAACTGCCGCCACCACCGCCAGCTATGCCGTGCATCCGCTGCGGCGAGTGTGCCGAGGCCTGCCCGGCCAGCTTGCTGCCGCAACAACTGCACTTCTTCGCCATCGGCCAGGAACACGAACAACTCAAGGCGCATAACCTGTTCGATTGCATCGAGTGCGGCGCCTGCGCCTATGTCTGCCCATCGAGCATCCCACTGGTGCAGTACTACCGCGCAGCCAAGGGCGAGATTCGCGACCTGGAACAGAAGCAGCTCAAGGCCGAGCACTCCAAACAACGCTTCGAGCTGCGCCAGGAACGCCTGCGCCGCGCCGAAGAACAGAAAGAGGCCGAACGCAAGGCCCGCGCCGATCGCGCCGCCCGTGCCAAGGCTGCCCAGGCCGAAGCGCCCACCGCCAGCGATACCATCAGCAGCGCAGCGCCAGTGGCCAAACCGACCGGGCTCAGTGACGCACAGAAGAAACTGAAGATCGAAGCCAGCATGGCCCAGGTCGCGCTGAAGAAGGCCGAGAAACAGCTGGCCAGTCACGCCACAGCGGAAATGCAGGCGCAGGTCGACGAACTGCGCAGCGCCGCCGCAGCCGCGCAACAAGCCTTGGACGCGGCTATGGCGGTCGAGCCGGTAGCGACTGCACCGGCAGCCGAAGACGGCGCGCTGAAGAAAGCCAAAATCGACGCCGCCATGCTGCGCGCCCAAGTGCGCAAGCTGGAGAAGCTCGAAGCGCCTAGCGATGAGCAACAGAGCGAACTGCAGCTGCTTCGCGGCCAATTGGAAGCGGCAGAGAAGCTGCTCGCCGGTCTGCAAGTTGAAGCCCCTGCGCTAAGCGCCAAGCCTGCCGTCGACGATGGTGCGCTGAAAAAGGCCAAGATCGATGCCGCCATGCTCCGCGCCCAAGTACGCAAGCTGGAGAAGCTAGAAACACCCAGTAATGAACAACAATGCGAACTGCAGCAGCTGCGCAGTCGGCTCGAAGCTGCTGAGAAATTACTGGCTGGCCTGGAAAGCCAGGCGCCCGCTGCTCCTGCCGCAACCACGCAAACAGCCGCGGAAATCGACCCGCTGAAAAAAGCCAAGATCGAGCTGGCGATGAAGCGCGCCGAACTGAAAAAGGCCGAGAAAGCCGGCAGCGACGAAGCCGAACTGAGCAAACTGAGCGATGCCCTGGCCAATGCCGAACAGGCCCTGCATGCCGCCGAGGGGGCCTCGAACAAGCCGGCGCCGGAGCTGGTCCGCAGCGACAAACGTCCAGTCGACGAGGCCACCCGCGCGCTGAAAACCGAAGTCGCCTTCGCCCGCGCCGATTTGCGCAAGCTGGAACGCGACGACGGCAGCGCGGCGGATGCACTGGCAGCGGCGCGCGAGCGTCTGGCCCAAGCCGAAAGCAAATTACAGGAGCATGCAGGCTAACCCCGTAGCCCGAATGCAATCCGGGAACTGCTCCCAATGAGTCCTCCGATTTGCATCCGGGTTTGGCTTTTGTAGGGTGGACATAGCGAAGCTTTGTCCACCGCTAGCGCCCAGATGGCGGACAAGCCTTCGGCATGTTCGCCCTAGGATGTTGCAGATAGACATAGGATCCAGGATCCAAACCCCGAGGCTGCGCACCGCGCAACCCGGGCAAGACACCAACCGGAGCGCCAATGGCCCTGCCCCGCATCACATCGCCCCACGCCAAGGGCAGCAACCGAACCCAGCAGGTCATGCTGCAGGTCATGCTCGCCACCGTGCCCGGCATACTGGCGCTGACCTGGCTGTTCGGCGCCGGCACCCTATTCAACCTGCTCTGGGCCAGCGCCTGCGCCCTGGGTTTCGAGGCGGCCATCCTGGCCCTGCGCAAACGCCCGCTGGGCTTCTTCCTCAAGGACTACAGCGCCTTGGTCACCGCAGTGCTGCTGGCCCTGGCGCTGCCACCCTACGCCCCCTGGTGGCTGACGCTGGTCGCCTGCGGCTTCGCCATCGTGTTCGGCAAGCAGCTGTACGGCGGCCTTGGGCAGAACCCGTTCAACCCGGCGATGCTCGGCTATGTGGTGGTACTGATTTCCTTCCCGCTGGAGATGACCCGCTGGCCGGCCCCGCACAGCGTCGACCTGCTCGGCGGCCTGCAGCAGGTGCTGGGCCTGGCCAAGCTGCCGGACGCATGGGTACAAGCCACCGCCCTGGATGCGCTGAAGATCAACAAAAGCCTGACCATGGATGAGCTCTGGCAACAGAACCCGGCGTTCGGCTACTTCGGCGGCATGGCCAGCGAAGCGGTCAACCTGGCGTTCCTCGCTGGCGGTTTGTACCTGCTGCACAAGCGCCTGTTCACCTGGCACGCGCCTATTGGCATGCTCGCTGGGCTGTTCGTCATGAGCCTGTTGTTCTGGAATGGCAGTGGCTCGGATTCCCACGGCTCGCCGCTGTTTCACCTGTTGAGCGGCGCGACTATGCTCGGCGCCTTTTTTATCGTCACCGATCCGGTCTCCGGCGCGACCAGCAACCTGGGGCGGCTGATTTTCGGCGTCGGCGTCGGTGTACTGGTCTATGTGATCCGCGCCTGGGGCGGTTACCCGGATGCGGTGGCCTTCGCCGTGCTGCTGATGAACCTGGCGGCTCCGACCATCGACTACTACACCCGACCGCGCACCTACGGCCATCGTAAGCCGAGCCGCGGCTTCAAGTTGGGCGAATGAACATGCTCCCGGAAATCAGCCGTTCGATGCTGAAAAACAGCGCGGTGCTCGGCCTGTTCGCCGTGGTCACGGTAGGCGCCGTGACCCTGATCCAGCAAGCCACTGCCACACGCATCGAAGCCTCAGCCCGCGCGGCCCAGGTGCGCGCCCTGGGCGAGATACTGCCGCCCGGCAGCTATGACAACCAGCTGCTGGATAACAGCATCGCCGTGCAGGATGCACTACTCGGTAACCGCAGCCCGCAACCGGCCTATATCGCCCTGAAGGGTGGCCAAGCGGTCGCGGTGATCCTCCAGGCCACGGCCCCGGACGGCTACAGCGGCGCTATCCACTTGCTGGTCGGCATTCAAGCCGATGGACGCCTGGCCGGCGTGCGGGTGCTCCAGCACCGCGAAACCCCCGGCCTGGGCGACAAGATCGAGCTGGCCAAGAGTCCCTGGATAACTACCTTCGTCGGCAAGTCGTTGAGCGATCCGAACGAAGCCGGCTGGGCGGTGAAGAAGGATCGCGGCGAGTTCGACCAATTCGCCGGTGCCACCATTACCCCGCGCGCGGTGGTCAAGGCGGTGCATAACGCCTTGCGCTATTTCGATGGGCATAAAGCTGAATTGCTCGCCAGCCCGACAGCGCAAACGCACGGCGCCGCGCCCCCGACGAGCGATGCCAGCCCGCAAAGCGATGCCAGCGCCGCCAGCAGCCGAGGAACCGCGCCATGAGCACCAGCTATCGCGACATCACCTTCAACGGCCTGTGGAAGAACAACCCGGCCCTGGTACAGCTGCTCGGCCTCTGCCCACTGCTCGGGGTGAGCAACTCCACGGTCAACGCCCTGGGCCTGGCGCTGGCCAGCGCGCTGGTGCTGATCTGCTCCAACACCGCGGTGTCGCTGGTGCGCGGGGTGGTCAACACCGCGGTGCGCCTGCCGGCCTTCGTGATGATCATCGCCGCCCTGACCACCTGCATCGAACTATTGATGCAAGCCTTCACCTACGAGCTGTACCAGATCCTCGGCATCTTTATCCCGCTGATCACCACCAACTGCGTGATCCTCGGCCGCGCCGACGGTTTCGCCGCCAAGCACGACCCCGCCCGCGCCGCTTACGACGGCCTGATGATGGGCCTGGGCTTCGGCGTGGTGCTGGTGATGATAGGCGCAGCGCGCGAGTTGCTCGGCACCGGTGCGATCCTGGCCAATATGCACCTGCTGTTCGGCCCCATCGCCAACGACTGGCAGCTGACGCTGGTCAGCGACTACAACGGCTTTCTTCTGGCGATATTGCCGCCGGGCGCCTTTATCGTCCTCGGCCTGCTGATCGCCGGCAAAAATCGCGTCGACGAGGTGCTGGCCGAGCGCGCCAAGGCCCGCCAGATCGATGCGCCAGTGCAAAGTCGGCGAGTGCGGGTGACCGGAGTGATCGAGTGAACGCAGCCAAGCGCCACGAGATTTTCCGCCGTCTGCACGAGGACAATCCCGAGCCGAAGACCGAGCTGGCCTACAGCTCACCGTTCGAGCTGTTGATCGCGGTGATTCTTTCGGCTCAATCCACCGATGTCGGCGTCAACAAGGCCACCGCCAAGCTGTTCCCGGTGGCCAATACCCCCGAGGCCATCTACGCCCTGGGCGTCGAGGGCCTGAGCGAGTACATCAAGACCATCGGCCTGTACAACAGCAAGGCGAAGAACGTCATCGAAACCTGCCGCATGCTGATCGAGTTGCACGGCAGCCATGTGCCGGAAACCCGCGAAGCCTTGGAAGCCCTACCCGGCGTCGGTCGCAAGACCGCCAACGTGGTGCTTAACACCGCTTTTCGCCAGCTGACCATGGCGGTGGATACTCACATTTTCCGGGTCAGCAACCGCACTGGCATCGCCCCCGGCAAGAATGTGGTCGAGGTGGAAAAGAAGCTGCTTAAGTTCGTGCCCAAGGAGTTTCTCCTCGACTCGCACCACTGGCTGATCCTCCACGGCCGCTATGTTTGCCAGGCGCGCAAGCCGCGCTGTGGCAGCTGCCGTATCGAAGATTTGTGCGAATACAAGCACAAAACTTCCGACGATTAGACTTTTCATTGAAAAGCCTATAAATCGATTGAAAAAATCTTTTTTACCCGCCCGGGTTTTGCCGCTATAAGGTGCGCAAATGGCCCTGGTTGCCTGGAGTGAAATAGATGAGCACTGCTAAAGAAGATCTTGAACTCGATGAGGACTTTGTCGCAGAAGATGCCGAGGATGCGGAAGCACCGGTCGAGGTGGCGAAAACCAACCTGACCAAGCGCCGCATCATCGACAACTTCCTCGACGAGCGACGTTTGAACAAGCAATTGGCCGAATACGATTTCGACCTGTAAGGCACAGCCCTTAAGCAAAAGCCCCGCAGTCCGCGGGGCTTTTCCGTTGTGGCAGCATTGACATCAGACCACCGCCTGCAAGCGGCGCCTTGAGCATTTGTTGGCGTACATGGCCGCATCGGCCTGAGTCAGCAAGTGTTCCAGACCCTCGCCCGTCTGCAACGAGGATTCGGCAATGCCGACGCTCAGCGATAGCTGCCGGCCGCTACGGCAATGAAACTCGGCCAGCGCCTTGTCCAGGCGCCGCAGCACCTCTTCGCTACTGTTGTAATCACTGGCCAGCACCACGAACTCATCGCCGCCCAAGCGGGCCACCACATCGGTGGCGCGGAACAGCGATTTGAGCACCTGTGCCGCATCGATCAGCATGGCATCACCCGCCGCGTGACCAAAACGGTCGTTGGCCTGCTTGAGGTAATCCAGATCGGCGTACAGCAGCAGGCTGCGGCCCTGACGCCGGCGCGCTGACTCCAGCTCACGTTCGGCCAGGAGTAGGAAACCGCGTCTGTTATAGAGCCCGGTCAGTTCATCCGTCAGCGACATTTGCCGCACCGCCTGCTCGGCTTGTTCGCGTACCGCCATCTCTTCCTGCAGGCGCTGGTTGGTCTCGGCCAGTTGCGCCGTGCGCTCCTCCACCCGGCGCTCCAGTTCGGCATACATCTGCACATTTTCCAGAGCCACCGAACTGGCATCTGCCAAGGCCTGGAGCATCTCGACTTGGCTCGCCGTAGCATGGTGCTGACTGGCCCAGTAGGTGCCGATGGCGCCTATGGGTTCGAGGGTACGAATTGGCACCATGACCAGACTTTTAACGAAGGTCGGCCGATAGGCCGCATGGGGAATGCGTGCATCTAGATAGATGTCTTCGATGACCGTGGCCTGCCGATTGAGCATGGCCCAACCGCTGATACAGGCCTGCAGGGGGAAGCGCTGACCCTTCCACAGCGGACTGATGGCGTCTTCGTCCTTATAGAAGCATTGCTCGCCGTCACGCAGAACAAAGGTGGCACCATCGGCACCGACCAACTCACGCGCCGCGTGGCGCACGACATCCGCAATCGCATCCAGACTCCTTGCCATGGACAACTCCTGCACAGCCTGAATCAGCCGCCGTGCGCAGTTCTCGCTAGCCATGTAACACCTCGCCTGGCCGAGCCAAATAACCATTCACCTTGTAAGCCATTACTTACACAGCATAGTTCAGTCAGCCCGTCGCGGCGACAACAATTCGATCTTGTAGCCATCCGGGTCTTCGACAAAGGCCAGAATACTGCTGCCGTGTTTCATCGGCCCCGGCTCGCGGGTGATCTTGCCGCCGCGCGAGCGAATGTCCTCGCAGGCCTTGTAGACATCGGCCACTTCCAGAGCGATGTGGCCGTAACCAGTACCCAGTTCGTAGCTGTCGACACCCCAGTTATGGGTCAGCTCGATCACGCTGTTGTGCGCCTCATCGCCGTAACCGACGAATGCCAGAGTGAATTGGCCATCCGGGTAATCCTTGCGCCGCAACAGCGTCATGCCCAGCACTTCGGTATAGAAGGCGATGGATTTATCCAGATCGCCGACGCGCAGCATGGTGTGCAACAGTCTCATCGAGGTTCTCCTCTTTACGACCCTATAAATGCAAACCCCGGCTTGTGGCCGGGGTTGCGTTCTGCCTATATCAGCCTTAGAGCAGTTTGCGCCCTTTGCCCGCGGCGATGCGCATGCGCAGTGCGTTGAGCTTGATAAAGCCACCGGCGTCGGCCTGATTGTAAGCGCCGCCGTCTTCTTCGAAGGTGGCGATATTGGCATCGAACAGCGAGTCATCGGACTTACGCCCGGTGACGATCACGTTGCCCTTGTACAGTTTCAGGCGCACCACGCCGTTCACGTTGGCCTGGGAAGCGTCGATCATCTGCTGCAGCATCAGACGCTCCGGGCTCCACCAGAAACCGTTGTAAATCAGGCTGGCGTATTTCGGCATCAACTCGTCTTTCAGGTGCGCGACTTCGCGATCCAGGGTGATCGACTCGATGGCGCGGTGGCCCTTGAGCATGATGGTGCCGCCGGGGGTTTCGTAGCAGCCGCGGGACTTCATGCCGACAAATCGGTTCTCGACGATATCCAAGCGACCGATGCCGTTCTCACCGCCGATGCGGTTCAGCTCGGCCAGCACGGTGGCCGGACTCATTTCCTTGCCGTCGATGGCGACGATGTCGCCCTTGCGGTAAGTCAGTTCAATGTAGGTCGGTGCATCTGGGGCTGCCTCAGGGGAGACAGTCCATTTCCACATATCTTCTTCGTGCTCGGTCCAGGTGTCTTCCAGCACGCCGCCTTCATAGGAGATGTGCAGCAGGTTGGCATCCATGGAGTACGGCGACTTCTTCTTGCCGTGACGCTCGATCGGGATCTCGTGCTTGGCGGCATAGTCCATCAGCTTCTCGCGCGACAGCAGATCCCACTCGCGCCATGGGGCGATAACTTTCACGCCTGGCTTGAGCGCGTAGGCGCCCAGCTCGAAACGCACCTGGTCGTTGCCCTTGCCGGTGGCGCCATGGGAGATGGCGTCGGCGCCGGTTTCGTTGGCGATTTCGATCAGGCGCTTGGCGATCAGCGGGCGGGCGATGGAAGTACCCAGCAGGTACTCGCCTTCGTAAACGGTATTGGCGCGGAACATCGGATAGACGAAATCGCGTACGAATTCTTCGCGCAAATCGTCGATGTAGATTTCCTTGACGCCCATGGCCTTGGCCTTGGCACGGGCCGGCTCGACTTCTTCGCCTTGGCCGAGGTCGGCGGTGAAGGTCACCACTTCGCAGTTATAGGTATCTTGCAGCCACTTGAGGATTACCGAGGTGTCCAGGCCACCGGAATATGCCAGGACTACCTTGTTTACGTCGGCCATGCCATCAACTCCACGGGGTTGTGCGGGAAAACCCGTGATTCTACTGGCCTTGGCGG
>CAMPJN010000145.1 GCA_946886875.1 uncultured Pseudomonas sp. | reverse complement strand
GACGCACCTGATGATGCTCCTCGACTTGCGAGCCATAGTGCAACGGCATATCCCATCCGCCGAAGTCGACCATTTTGGCACCCAGTGCCAGGTGCAAGTCATAGAGTGGTGTGCGCTGTCCCATGGGTGTCTCCTTGCGGGCTGGGCAGTGCAGCGGCAACCCGACCGACCCTGACGAAAGGGATGGAGGCACGGGCTATCGAAATGACGGGCCGCTGCGAATGGCGCGCATTGTAGCCGCAACACCGGGATGGGTCATCTTGGCTGTAGCGATGCAGCACTGATTCAGCTCGCCTGGCCGGTTACGCCGCTACGCGGCCAACCCAGCCTACCCGACCCGGCGCGCCGAACGGCGGATCAGCAGTATCACCGGCAACAGTCCGACCAGCACCAGGGTCAGGGCCGGCAGCGCGGCGCGCGCCCACTCGCCTTCGCTGGTCATCTCGAACACCCGTACCGACAGGGTGTCCCAGCCGAAGGGGCGCATCAGCAAAGTCGCCGGCATCTCCTTGAGCACATCGACGAATACCAGCAACGCAGCCGACAACACGCCCGGCACCAGCAACGGCAGGTAAACCCTGAAAAACAGACCTATACCGCCCACCCCGAGACTGCGCGAGGCCTCCGGCAAGGATGGACGAATCCGCGCCAGGCTGTTCTCCAGCGGCCCGTAGGCCACCGCCATAAAGCGGATCAGATAGGCCAGCAGCAGGGCCGACAGGCTGCCGAGCAGCAGCGGCTTGCCGGCACCGCCGAGCCACAGCGACAAGGGGATCACCAGTTCGCGATCCAGATAGCTGAAAGCCAACATGATCGCCACCGCCAGCATCGAACCCGGCAGCGCATAGCCGAGGTTGGCCACCCCGACGGTGCCACTCATCAGGCGGGTCGGTGCCAAGCGCCGGGCGAACGCCAGCGCCAGGGCCACGCTGACCGTGATCAACGCAGCCATACCACCGAGGTAGAGGGTGTGCAGGATCAGCGCCGAATAGCGCTCGTCGAGATCGAAACGCCCGCGCTGCCAGAACCACACCAGCAGCTGCAGCAGCGGAATCACGAAACCACAGGCAAATACCAGGCAGCACCAGGCACTGGCCGCCAGCGCACGACCGCCGCGCAGGTGATACAGCGCCTTGCCCCGCGGGCGCTCGTTGGCCGGGCGCACCGCACCGCGGGCACGCCGCTCGCCGTAGAGCACCAACATCACCGCGAGCAACAACAGGCTGGCCAATTGGGTCGCACTGGTCAGACTGTAGAAGCTGTACCAGGTCTTGTAGATGGCGGTGGTGAAGGTGTCGAAGTTGAACACCGAGACCGCGCCAAAATCGGCCAGGGTTTCCATGATCGCCAGGGCCAGGCCGGCACCGATAGCCGGGCGCGCCATCGGCAACGCCACCCGCCAGAATGCCTGCCAGGGACTCAGCCCCAGCACCCGCGCCGCCTCCATCAGTCCCTTGCCCTGGGCCAGAAAGGCGTTGCGCGCGAGCAGGTAGACGTAGGGGTAGAACACCAGCACCAGAACGATGATCACCCCACCGGTGGAGCGTACCCGTGGCAGGCGCAGATCGGCGCCGAACCAATCGCGCAACAGGCTTTGCAACGGCCCGGCGAAGTCCAGCAAGCCAACGAAGACGAAGGCCAGCACATAGGCCGGTATCGCGAACGGCAACATCAGCGCCCAGTCCAGCCAGCGCCGCCCGGGAAACTCGCAGAGGCTGGTCAGCCAGGCCAGGCTGACGCCCAAAACGGTGACGCCGACACCAACCCCAAGCACCAGCACCAGGGTATTACCGATCAGCCGCATTAACTGGGTCTGCCAGAGGTGCGCCCAGATCTGCCGATCCACGTCGTGCCAGCTGAACAGCAACACGCTCAACGGCAGCAGTACCAACAGGGCGACGGCAAAGGCGATGGGATACCAACGACGCTGGGCAGGAAGGGCCACGCAAAATCCTCTGGCTTAAAACACAACGCCCCGGGCTAGGCCGGGGCGTCGAGTATAACTGCAAGCTAAATCAGCTGGAGGCTAAAGGCCAGGTGCATCTGGCTCAACGCCCAACCTCAAGCCTGCAGACGCAGCTTTCAGTTCCAGCCCGCGCGGTCCATCAGCATGGTCGCTTCGGCCTGACGCTTGCCGGCCACTTCCAGCGGAATGCTGTCGGCTTTGAAGCTACCCCAGGCAGCTACTTCCTCGGACGGTGCGATTTCAGGGTTGGCCGGGAACTCCTGGTTGAGGCTGGCGAACAGACCCTGGGCTTCTTCGCCGGTCATCCATTCCAGCAGTTTCTGCGCGGCTTCGGCATGCGGGGCGTGGTGAGTGACGCCGGCGCCGGAGAGGTTGACGTGCACACCACGCTCGGACTGGTTCGGCCAGAACAGCTTGGCTTTCAGATCCGGCTGCTGCTTGTGCAGACGACCGTAGTAGTAGGTGTTGACGATACCAACGTCGCACTGGCCGGCATCGATGGCTTGGATCAGCGCGGTGTCGTCCGGGAATACGTCGGTGGCCAGGTTGCTGACCCAGCCCTTGATCAGCGCTTCGGTCTTCTCGGCACCATGGGTTTCGATCAGGGTGGCGGTCAGCGACTGGTTGTAGACCTTCTTGCTGGTACGCAGGCACAGACGGCCTTCCCAGTTCTTGTCGGCCAGGGCTTCGTATGTGGTCAACTCGCCGGCTTTGACTCGCTCGGGGGAGTAGACGATGGTCCGCGCACGCAGCGACAGGCCGGTCCAGCTACCGGTACTGGAGCGGTATTGCGGTGGGATATTTTTAGCGATGACATCCGACTTCAGCGCTTTCAGCACGCCTTCCTGTTCGGCCTGCCAGAGGTTGCCCGCATCAACGGTGATCAGCATGTCGGCCGGGGTGTTGGCGCCTTCTGCTTTCAGGCGGGCCAGCAGCGGCGCTTCCTTGTCGGTGATGAATTTCACCGGCACACCGGTCTTTGCGGTGTAGGCATCGAAAACCGGCTTGATCAGCTCATCGATACGCGCGGAGTAAACCACTACTTCATCGGCGGCCTGCACGGCGCCAGCCAGCGCGGTTAGGGTTAGAGCGGCGAACAAACGCTTGCTGACCTGCATAGGTACTGCCTCATGGATAGGTTTGGTTGAGATGACAAATAATAGTGAATGTCATTTAGTTTCTCAACCATTGTTCCTGTCAAGGAAGCAAGTCGCCATGACCCTGGTCAATATTCATGGCTCGCCGCAATAGCCGCTATTTGCTCAAGGGGATGACAGCGACTTTGTAGCAGCGGCCTTGGCCGCGATCGCCATCTACGCCAATCTCGGCCAGCGGGGATAAACGGTTGCGCTCGACCATGTCGCTCAACAACCAGCTTCAGGGACGCGCCAACTCCGGCAGATCGCCCGACAGGCCGAGTGCCTGCCGCACGAACAACGCCTTAGCCTCCGGCAACTCGTCGACCCAATTGAGGCCGGCGTTGCGCAACCAGCGCACCGGCAAAGGATCGGCCTGGAACAAGCGTTCGAAGCCCTCCATCGCCGCCATCATCGCCAGGTTGTGCGGCATGCGTTTGCGCTCGTAACGGCTCAGCACACGCTCATCGGCCAGACGTTCGCCGCGTGCCAGGGCATGGCTCAGCACATCGGCCAGTACCGCGGCATCGAGAAAGCCCAGGTTGACCCCCTGCCCGGCCAGCGGATGGATGCTGTGTGCGGCGTCGCCGATCAGCGCCAGGCCGTCTTCCACATAGCGTTTGGCGTGGCGTTGACGCAACGGGATGCACAGGCGCCGATCGGCGTGCAGCACTTCGCCCAGGCGCCATTCGAATGCCTTGCCCAACTCCGCGCAAAATGCCGCGTCGTCCAGCGCCATTACCCGCGCAGCCTCGGCCGGGGTGATCGACCAGACGATCGAACACCAGTGCTCGCCAGCCGGGCCGTCCAAGGGCAGAAAGGCCAGCGGGCCGTCATCGGTAAAGCGCTGCCAGGCCGTGGCCTGGTGCGGTTTGGCGCAACGCACGCTGGTGACTATGGCGTGATGCAGGTAATCCCATTCGCGGGTGGCGCAACCGGCCAGGCGGCGCACTGCGGAATTGGCGCCATCCGCCGCGATCACCAGCGGCGCGCGCAGTTGCCGACCATCGAGCAGGGTCAGCAGCCAGTCGTCGCCGGAGCGCCGCAGCTGTTCCAGGCGGGCGTTGGCCAACAGACCGATATTGCTGTCGTGCAGCCGCTCGAGCAGGGCATCCTGCACCACGCGGTTCTCGACGATATGGCCGAGCACCTCGGCGTGTACGCTGGCTGCACTGAAATGAATCTGTCCGGTGCCGGAGCCGTCCCACACCTGCATGTCGCGGTACGGACTGCTGCGCCGCGCAACCACGCCTTGCCATACGCCGAGGCGCTCGAGCACGCGCTGACTGGCTACGGACAGCGCGCTGACCCGCGGCTCGAAGGCGGCCGCCTGGTCGAAGGGGGCGACGCTGAGCGGCCCGCCGTCGAGCAGCAGGATATCCAAACCCTGTTCCTGCAGGGCCAGGGCCAAGGCGCTGCCGACCATACCGGCGCCGACGATGATCAGATCCGCTTGCATGGTGATTCCTTCCATATGTGTGCAGGCCATGGTGTGCAGGCATGTGCCTGCGGGGGGCGCTTCATAGCGGCCGGGTGCCCAGGCCCATGGCCTGGCGGGCGAACCAGCGTTTCGCCGGCGGCAACAGATCGAGGCCAAGCAGGCCAAGGTTGCGCCCGGCGGCAAGCAACGGCTCGCCACGACCGAACAGACGGGTGACCTGATCGGAAAAGCCTACAGTGAGCTGTTGATCGCCCTGCTGGTTATGCACATAGCGCTGCAAGGTGGCGAAGTCGCCAAGAGGCGCGGCGCTGCTCAACAGGGTTTGCGCCAGCGCCAGGGTATCGCGCAGCGACAGGTTATAACCCTGTCCGGCGATCGGATGCAGGCTGTGCGCAGCATTGCCGAGCACCACCAGGTGCGGCCTGACCTGTTCCTGGGCCTCGACCAGCGCCAGCGGATACAGGTGGCGTGCGCCGACCTGACGCAAGGCGCCAAGCCGATAGCCGAAGGCCTGCTGCAGCTCCTCGAAGAACTGCTCATCGCCAAGCTTCATCAAGCGCTTGGCATCGTTCGAAGCGCGGGTCCAGACCAGCGCGCAACGCTGATCCGCCAACGGCAACAGCGCCATCGGCCCCTGCTCGGTAAAGCGTTCGAAGGCCTGGCCGTTGTGGCCGTGCTCGGGGCTGACGTTGGCGATCAACGCGCTCTGCCCGTAGGGCCTGTGGCTGACGCCGATGCCCAACTGCTCGCGCAGCCCGGACCGGCCGCCATCGGCGAGAATCGCCAGTTGGCAGTGCAAACTCGACTCATCGTTGAGGGTCAGGCGATAGCCGGCATCGGTCGCCTGCATCCGGGTGACTTCGGCTGGGCTGTGCCAACTCACCACCTCGGAATCCAGCGCCTGCCACAGGCATTCGCCGAGCCAGGCGTTTTCCACCACGTAACCGAGCGCCGGCACCCCTTCTTCTTCGGCGCTCAGACGAGCCGCGGCAAAACGCCCACGATCGGACACATGAATCTGCAGGATAGGTTCGGCGCGCTGGCCGATTCGCGCCCACAGGCCGAGCTGCTGATAAATCTGCCGAGTGCCGTAGGACAGTGCAGTGGAGCGCGCGTCATAACTGGGTTGATAGCCGGCGCCGGGGGTGAACGGCTCGATCAGGCTGATCCGCCAACCGCGCCGCCGTGCCTCGTCCTGCAGGGCGAGGGCCAGGCTGGCGCCGACCAGGCCGCCGCCGACGATCGCGAGTTCGACCTGCTGCATGCGCTTACGCGGCCTCGGTACGGGCGGCGGCCATCAGCGCTTCGATCTCGGCAACGGTTTTCGGCACGCCATGGGAGAGTATTTCGCAACCGCTCTTGGTCACCACCACGTCGTCCTCGATGCGCACGCCTATGCCGCGCCATTTCTTCGCCACGTTGAGGTTGTCCACAGCGACGTAAATCCCCGGCTCGACGGTCATCGCCATGCCGACTTCGAGTACCCGCCACTCGCCGCCGACCTTGTAGTCGCCGACATCATGTACGTCCATGCCCAGCCAATGACCGACACGGTGCATATAGAAGGATTTGTAGGCTTCGCTGGCGATCAGCTCGTCGACCTCGCCCTGCAGCAGGCCCAACTCGACCAGACCGGCGGTGATTACCTGCACCGCCGCTTCGTGGGCTTCGTTCCAGTGCTTGCCTGGGGCGATCTGCTTGAATGCCGCTTCCTGGGAAGCCAGCACCAGCTCGTAGATGGCCTTCTGCTCGTTGGAGAACCTACCGCTGACCGGAAAGGTACGGGTGATATCACTGGCGTAGCAGTCGATCTCGCAGGCCGCGTCGATCAACACCAGATCGCCATCCTTGAGCGCCGCGTCGTTCTCACGGTAGTGCAGGATGCAGGCGTTTTTGCCGGCGGCGACTATCGAGCCGTAGGCCGGCATCTTCGCGCCGCCTTTGCGGAACTCGTAATCCAGCTCGGCTTCCAGATGATATTCGAACAACCCAGCGCGGCTGGCCTGCATCGCCCGCACATGGGCCCGCGCGGAAATCTCCGCGGCCTCGCGCATGACCTTCACTTCCGCCGCGCTCTTGTATAAACGCATGTCGTGCAGCAGATGGTCGAGGGCGACGAATTCATTGGGCGGCGATGCACCCTGGCGCGCCTTGGAGCGGATCACGTTGACCCACTCCATCAGGTGACGATCGAATTCCTGGTTGGTGCCCATGGCGTAATACACCCGCTCACGGCCTTCGATCAGCCCCGGCAGAATATCGTCGATATCGCCAATGGGGAAAGCATCGTCGGCACCGTACTGACTGATCGCGCCATCCTGCCCGGCACGCAAGCCGTCCCACAATTCACGCTCGGGATCGCGCTCGCGACAGAACAGCACGTACTCGCCATGCTCGCGCCCCGGAATCAGCGCGATCACCGCCTCCGGCTCGGGAAAGCCGGAGAGGTACTGAAAGTCGCTGTCCTGACGGTAGACATGCTCGACATCGCGGTTACGGATGTACACCGGCGCCGCCGGCAGAATGGCAATGCTGTTGGGTTCCATCTGCGCCATCAGCGCCTTGCGCCGACGGGCGTATTCCGACTTGGGGATGCTGATCATTAGCGGCTCGGTTAAGGTCGAACAAAAAGGAGGAATCAGTGCAGCGAAGGCTTGGCGGCTGGCGCGACTGGCTTGGCGCACTCGCTGAACAACAGCAGTGGTGCAACGCGCAGATACTCCATCACTTCCATATAGTCGTTCTCGCCGTCTTCCGACTCGTCCAGGGCATTCTGTACCTGGGCGATGGCCGACAGGTCCTGCAACACTTCCATTGCTTCACTGCTCAGCGCCGTGTCGCGCGCAGTCAGACCGAAGCCGCCGAGAAAGCCCTGACACCACTGGCCCAAGGCCACGGCGCGCTCGTGTAGCGGCGCTTCGTCAGTCGGCAGCAGCAAAACGACGGTGACGTCGTCGCCGGCCAATTCGCCCTTGACCATTTCCTGCAAGCCGATCAAGGCCTGGCGGACATTGTCTTGCGGCGCGCTGCCGAGCAGATCGGCTGCGTCCACCAGCCAGGGCTCGATATCGAAACCGGCGCCGGCACAACTGCGACCCAGCAGCAGGCCATGCAATTCGGCAGGGGAAACGGGATGACCGCTACTGGCGAGCAGGGCGGCGAAAGCGGCGTAAGGAGAACTTGAAGTCGGCATAAGATAACTAGGCGCTTCGCTGCGCAATCACTAGAATGGAGGCCTCGTATCCTAGCACCGGCAGGCGCGCCAAGACCATCCGAGCCCGCCAACAGGTTTGACCTTATTCAGGGACAAGCCTATATAGTCCGGTCAATCCTTGCCTTAGCGAGCCCCCATGGAAGACGCCGATCTGCAAGCCCTCACCACCAAGCTGGAGCAGCTCATCCAGCGTGTCGAGCAGCTTAAAGTACACAACCGACTTCTCCTGGCGAATGAAAAGGCCTGGCGCGAGGAACGCGCCCATCTAATCGAAAAGAACGAAATGGCCCGGCATAAGGTCGAATCCATGATTTCGCGCCTGAAAGCCCTGGAGCAGGACTAATGAACCAGTCGAACACCGTCACCGTACAGATTCTCGACAAAGAATATTGCATCAATTGCCCGGCCACCGAACGCGCCAACCTGGAAAGCGCCGCGCGCTACCTGGACGGCAAAATGCGCGAGATCCGCTCAAGCGGCAAGGTCATCGGCGCCGACCGCGTCGCCGTGATGGCGGCGCTGAACATCGCCCATGATCTGCTGCACAAACAACAGCACCTCGACCAGCAAGCCAGCTCGAACCGCGACCACGTGCGCGATCTGCTGGTGCGCGTCGACCACGCCCTGGCCAGCGACGCGGACGGCCAAGGCGCCTGATCGCAACGGCGGCGGATTCTGGGTATACTGCCCGCAGCTCCCTGAAGTGTGCGCCAGTTGGTGATGTCCCTGAGCCGATACGCACAAACCCGGGGGTTGCAAGTTGAGGCCGGTGTGCATGTCCGCCTGACGGAAAGCCTGAACGTCTCCTGCAACCTCCACCTTGAACT
>CAMPJN010000144.1 GCA_946886875.1 uncultured Pseudomonas sp. | reverse complement strand
GCGCGCGGGCGATGATCGCGCTGTGCGCGGTGGCGCCGCCGCGGGCGCTGAGAATGCCGGCCACGCGCTGACGATCGAGGCGAGCGACATCCGAAGGCGCCGCTTCGTCCAGTACCAGGATATAGGGCTCGTCCGGCTCGGGAATCGCTTCCACGCCGCAGAGCCTGGCCAGCACGCGGCGGCCGATATCGCGCAAATCCGCGGCGCGCTCAGCCAGCAAGGCATCGTGCAGGGCTTCCTGCTGCTGCGCCGCGGTCTCGATTTCACCGATCCAGGCGGCTTCCGCGCTCGCGCCCTGGGCGAGGCGCATCTCGACGTCCTCGCGCAGCGCCGGGTCGCGCAACATGGCCTGATGGGTGATGAAAATCTCGCGCACGTTGGCATCCTCGGTCGCCTCGACCAGGTGCTGGATATCCGCCTCGATGGCCGCCAACGCGGCATCCAGACGGTCGCGCTCGAGCGCGGCGTCCTGGCCGGTTTGGCTATACGTCAGGCTCGGCAGCCGTCGCACCAGCGCCGGGCCTATGGCGATACCGGGGGCGGCGGCCACCGCCTGAATCCGCGTGCCGGCGGCCGGTGCGGCCAACGGCGGCGCGACTACAGGCGCGACAGGCGCAGACGCGACAGAAGCGGGTAAGGGCTCGACCGTTTCACCGAGACCGGCGAGCACCGCTGCCTCGATGGCGGCCAGCGCCTCGCCGGCAATCGCAGGCTCGGCGCTGAACGTCAGCAGCTGCCCGCGCCGCGCGCCGAGGGCCAATAATTTGCTCAGGCTCTTGGCCGAGACGCCACGCCCGGGCGTATCGCTCAGGCGCACAAGCACCTCGCCGGTATAGGCCAGGGCGATCTGGCTGAGGATTTTCGCCGGGCGCGCATGCAGGCCATGGGCATTGGCCAGGGTGACCTGCAGCGTCGGCCAATCCGCAGGCACCTCGCCGCCCAGGGCCTCGAGCACGCTACGGCTGGAACTGGCCCGACTGAAGGTATCGCCACGCCCCTCGATCAGCAGATCGCATAGGCGTTCGAGCAGTTGCCGGTGGGCCTCGCCCAGGCTGGCCAGGCAGAACAACCCGGTCAGCGGTTGTCCCTCATGCTGCAGCGGCTGCGCCGGGGCGACGAACGCCAGTCCTGGGCGCAACACCGCCTGCTCGCTGCTGAGCCACCAGAGGCCATTGCCCAGCGGCAAGGGCGCACTCTGGGTCAGGCCATTGGCGAAGCCGGCGGCGGCGCAACCAGCCTTTTTCAGCAGGCGCGCGCCTTGCCAGAGCAGCTCGTCGAAATCCTCCGCAGTCGTATGCAAACCGATCAGCTGCTCGTCCAGCAGCAACGCCTGGGGCGCGCCTTGCAACAGCGCCAGAATCGCCTCGGCGTCCTGCGCCTCACGCAACGCCTCGCTGAGATCACCTTCGCCCAGGGCCCGGGTCAGCAGTTGCAACAGGCGCAGGTGCTCGTCGGATTTGGCGGCGATACCGATGGCCAGGTAGACCCGCTGCCCCTCGCCCCACTCCACGCCCTGGGGAAATTGCAGCAGACACACGCCTGTACTGAGCACCTGATCGCGGGTTTCCGGCGTGCCATGGGGAATCGCGATGCCCTGGCCAAGGTAGGTCGAGCCCTGGGTTTCGCGCGCCTGCAGCCCAGCGCGGTAACCGGCGCCGACCCGACCGTCTTGCTCCAGCGCCTCGGCGACCAATCGCAGTGCGGCGTCCTTATCCACCGCTTGCTGGTTCATGCGGATCTGCGCCACTGTCAATTCGAGCATGCTTCCTCCTGCAGTCCCGGCTCGGCGCCGGATATTGTTGTTCATGGCTTTCGCCCTCAGCCGCTGCCAACGGAGATCGCATAGGCCTGGCAGCCGATCTCCTATATGGATGCAACTTTAGCTGAATCGTTTCACCTAACAAGATTGGCACGTTACGCCATAATGCGTGATCCTTAAAGCCCAACCGTCGGCCCACCCACTTTCGCTCAGGAACCGCGCCGTGAAACTCAGCGACATCGCCCGCCTGGCTGGCGTTTCCGTCACCACCGCCAGCTATGTGATCAACGGCAAGGCCGCGCAACGGCGGATCAGCGACGCCACAGTGGCGCGGGTGCGCGCGGTGGTCGAACAACACGACTTCCAGCCGGACCCCCAGGCCGCCGGCCTGCGCAGCGGCCAGACGCGCACCCTGGGCTTTATCCTTCCGGATCTGGAAAACCCCAGCTACGCACGCCTGGCCAAACGCCTGGAACAAGGCGCCCGCGCCCGCGGCTATCAGCTGCTGATCGCCAGCTCCGACGACCAGCCGGACACCGAGCGTCAGTTGCTGCAACTGTTCCGCGCGCGCCGCTGCGACGCCCTGATAGTCGCCAGCTGCCTGCCGGATGGCGACGACAGCTATCAGCGCCTGCTCGCCGGCGGCTTGCCGGTGGTGGGAGTCGACCGGGCGCTGGACCCGCAACGCTTTTGCTCGGTGATCAGCGACGACCAGCAAGCCAGCCGCCAGCTCACCGCCAGCCTGCTGCAGCCGGCACCCCGGCAGATCGCCCTGCTCGGCGCCCGCCCCGAGCTGAATATCAGTCAGGCGCGCAACGCCGGTTTTCGCCAGGCCCTGGCCGGCAGCGATAGCGAACTGCTGCTGGAACAGGGACAAAGCTTCAGCCGCGACTGTGGTCGTCAATTGATGGAAGCGCTGCTGGAACGCCTGGGCCAGCCACCGGATGCGCTGCTGACCACCGCCTATGTGCTGCTGGAGGGGGTGTTCGACGCGCTCAAGGCGCGTGACCTGCTGCATGGCCCCATGGCCCTGGGCACCTTCGGCGATAACCTGCTGCTGGATTTTCTGCCGCTGCCGGTCAACAGCATGGTCCAGCAACATGAAGCGATCGCCGAACAGGTGCTGCAGCTGGCTCTGGGGGCAGTGGAGAACGGCAATTACCAGTCCGGCGTCCAGGCCGTGGCGCGCACTTTCAGGCAGCGGCGCAGGGAGTGAGCATGCAGCTGATCGACACCCATACCCACCTGGATTTTCCCGAGTTCGATGCCGACCGCAACGCCGTGCTGGCCAACTGTCAGACCCTCGGCGTGCAACGCCTGGTGGTGCTCGGGGTGGAACAGGGCAATTGGCAAAGGGTGTGGGATCTGGTGCAGAACGACAGTCGTCTGTACGCCGCCCTGGGCATGCACCCGGTGTTTCTCGACCAACATCAGCCGGAGCATCTGAGCGAGCTGCGCGACTGGCTGGAGCGCCTTAACGGACAGGCAAAGCTCTGCGCCGTCGGCGAAATCGGCCTGGATTACTTCCTCGAAGACCTCGACCGCGAACGCCAGCAACAGCTGTTCGAAGCGCAGCTCGAGCTGGCCGTGGAGTTCGAACTGCCGGCGCTGATCCACGTCCGCCGCGCCCACGCCACGACCATCGCCACTCTGAAACGGATCGCGCCGAAACGCGGCGGGATCATCCATGCCTTTGCCGGTAGCTACGAAGAAGCCCGCGAATACCTCAAGCTCGGTTTCAAACTCGGCCTCGGCGGCGCCCCAACCTGGCCGCAAGCCACGCGCCTGCGCCAGGTGATCGCGCGCCTGCCGCTGGAGGCCCTGGTACTGGAAACTGACGCCCCGGATATGGCGCCGTCGATGCACCCGAACCAACGCAACAGCCCCGAATACCTGCCGGATATCTGCGCCAATCTGGCTCAGTTGCTAGCCATCGCCCCGGAACAATTGGCCAGCGCCAGCAGCCGCAATGCCGCAGAGTTGTTTGGCTGGAACACCGAAATGTCGCCCGCAACCTAGTAGCCCGGATGCAATCCGGGAGCGCTGTCGGCCGTTAGATTTCCCCCGGATTTCATCCGGGCTTGTATGTTCATCTGGCACTCTAAAGTGGCAGCGGTAAGCCAAGACTTATCCGGGCAACCAGCCAGCCCGCCGACTGTAGGAACGGCCTTGGCCGCGATTGTGGGCTGCGCAAGCCCAGGTGAAGGCGAAATTGCCAATGGGCTTTCGCAGCCCTATAGAAAGACGCTGCTCTATAACGACAAGGCCCGCCAAATGGCGGGCCTTGTCGGTCATACAGCGGCGGTCAGACGCGGAACGCGCCTATCAACTGCTTCAAGCGCGCCACCAACCCCGAGAGTTCGCGGCTGGCTTGTTCGGTATGGCTGGCGCCCTCGGCGGTGCGCTCGCCGGCCTGGCTGATTTCGACGATATTCTGGTCGATATCCTGGGCCACGGCGGTCTGTTCTTCGGCGGCGGTGGCGATCTGCTGGTTCTGATCGACGATCATGCCAACCGCGGCGAGGATGTTTTCCAGTGCCACCTGAACCTTGCCCGACTCGCTGACCGTGGTATCGGCCATCTGATGACTGGTGCTCATTGCCTTGACCGCGGCACCAACGCCGCCCTGCAACTTGGCGATCATCGACTCGATCTCTTCGGTGGACTGCTGGGTACGCTTGGCCAGGTTGCGCACCTCGTCGGCGACCACGGCGAAGCCGCGGCCCTGCTCACCCGCCCGCGCCGCTTCGATGGCCGCGTTGAGTGCCAGCAGGTTGGTCTGCTCGGCGATGCCTTTGATCACATCCAACACCTGGCTGATAGAGGCACTGTCGCTGGCCAGCTTGTTGATCACTTCCACCGACTGATCGATCTCGCCGGCCAGGCGCTGAATGCTGCCGACCTGGGACTCGACCAGTGCGCGGCCGTTGACGGTTTCCTGATTGACGCTCTGCGCGCTGTCCACCGCGGCGGCGGCGCTGCGCGCGACCTCCTGGGCGGTCGCGGACATTTCGTTCATCGCCGTGGCGACCTGTTCGATCTGGCTGCGCTGCCCCGCCACCGCCTGGTTGCTTTCGCCGGAAATCTGCTCGACCCGCTTGGCCTGGTGCTCGACCTCGACCACGGTCTGGCCGACCCGCTCGATCAGCTCGTGAATCTTGCGCACGGTTTCATTGAACACCAGGCCCAACTCGCCCAGCTCATCCTTACTGTGCACCTTGCACTCGACGGTCATATCGCCCGCCGCGACCTGGTTCATCACCCGCCCCAGGCTGCTCAGGGTCGAGCGAATCGACACATAGAAACCACCGTAGAGATAAACGATCAGCAGAAACACCACGACCAAGGCGGCGACCAGCAGCCCGACCTGGGCGCGATTCTCCTGCAGGCGTTCGCGCAGTTGCTGCTCCAGCAACACCAGCACCGCGTCGTTGAATTGATAGGTCTTGTCCATGGATGCGCTGACTTCGTCATAGAACTGCATCCATGGCGTATCCAGACTGTCGGCGATCACCACCTTGTCTTCGAACAGTCGGCCGCTGTCTTTCAGCGATTCCTGGCTGGCCGTGGCCAGACGCTCCAACGCCTGACGCGCCTCCGGACTGCTTCTCAGGGCTTCTTGCACATTCAGGCCGTACTCGGCGTAACGCTTTTCCAGTTCCAGCAGCAAATCGTCGAACTGGGTGCTGGCCGCCGAGTTGAGAAAGCCCTGAGCCAGGGAGTAGGAGCCCAGCGCCCGGCCTTCGCTCAGGGGCGCGGTGACTGCGGGGGTAACGCTGGTGATCAGCTCGATCAGCTGGCGCACCGCCGCTTGCCGGTCCTGGCTGAGGCCGGCCTGGCCGGCGACCAGTTTGATAAAGACCTGGGAGCTGCCCAGCAGTTTTTCCGCCAGGATGATTTTGCCTTGCAGCAGGCTTTCGTTCTTCACCGCCTGCAACTCGGAGACCAATCCGTCGCGCTTCTGGTTGAACTCGGCGATCTCTTCGCTGCTTTGCGCCACCGGGGCGAGGTGCTGCAAATCTTCGGCGAGGGCGCTTTGCAGTTTCAGCAGCCGCGCCTCGAGGTCGCCGGCTTCGCCGGACTGGCCGATCACCGAGTGGATTTCCACCAGGTCGGCGAAATTTTCCAGATTGCGTCGCAGCACCAGCGTTTCGCCGAGCAGGTCGATACTGTCGAGGGCCGCCTGGGTGGCGACATACTGGCGGTAGGAGTCGCGCACCAGATAGAAGTTGGTGACGAGCATGGGCACGAAGAACAGCACGCTAATCAGGCTGAATTTCATGCCGAAGCTGAGGCGATTCATCAGCGCGATGGCCGGATACAACACGGTCTTCACAGGACGTCTCCAATTTTAATTATTGTGGTGTACGCCACAGGCTCGTCGAGCGCAGATTGAGGATCGCAAATGACAACCATCGCTTCGCCCATAGGCCGACCTGTGGTCGCTGGAATCAGCGTGGCAAATGCTCGGCCATGGGTATGGCCTATTGCCTGACTCCAGGCGCAGCGATCCTATATACCGGTTATCGACTCACATCTCTGTAACTTAAGGTTAAGCATGCATTCATCACTTCGTCTCGGTATTGATCTGGGTGGCAGCAAGATCGAAATAATCGCCCTGAAAGCCGGCCGCCAATGCCTGCGTCGGCGAGTTGCCACGCCGCAAGGCAACTACCAGGAAACCCTAGCAGTGATTGCCCAACTAATCGAAGCCGCCGAGCGCGAGCTGCAGGAAACGGGCAGCGTGGGCATCGGCATTCCCGGCAATCGCTCGCCGGACCACGGCCTGATCAAGAATGCCAATTCCACCTGCCTGATCGGCAAGGACTTGCAGGGCGATCTCGAAGCGCTGCTGCAACGACCGGTGCGCCTGGCCAACGATGCCGACTGCCTGGCCTGGTCGGAAGCCACTGATGGCGCCGGCGCGGGGGCGGCCAACGTATTTGCGGCGATTCTCGGTACCGGCGTCGGCGGTGGGCTGGTGATTCATGGACGCTTGCTCGGTGGCCCCAACGCCATAGCCGGCGAGTGGGGACATAACCCGCTGCCCTGGCGCCGCGCCGAAGACGGTCCGGTGCGTCGCTGTTACTGCGGCCAGGACGACTGCATCGAAACCTTTCTGTCCGGCCCTGGCTGGGCGGCGCGCAGCGCATTAGGCCTGGAGGCCCCCGCATTGGTGGAGGCGGCCAACGCCAACCAGGGCGCCGCGCAACAAGCGCTGGCGGCTTACTGCGATCAACTGGCCCGTGGCCTGGCCTCGGTGATCAACCTGATCGACCCGGAAGTGATAGTGCTGGGCGGCGGCCTGTCGAATATCCCGATGCTCTATACCCGGGTACCGCAGCTGCTAGCGCGCTATGTGTTTTCCGACAAGGTCAACACCCGCCTGCTGCCGGCAAAGCATGGGGATTCCAGCGGCGTACGCGGCGCGGCCTGGTTATGGAATGAATAAAGCAGAGAGAAAGGCGTTCGTAGACTGCATCTGACGAGGCATGCCTGGTGGGCCGTAGCCCACCCGTGCAACCTCAGATAAACAACGTCCAGAAGGCAAACACCGCATACCAGAGCACAGCCGCGCGCACCAGCAGCTGCCATAAGCTATCCAGACTGCTCACCCCGTCCTCGCCGATCACCGGCGCGGGGAGTTCGCTGGCGGCGCGCGCCACATTGATCACCAACTGCGCGGCGGCGATATCCCAACTCAGCAGCTCATGCAACAGCGCCCGGTTGACCCCGACGAAGTTGCCGACCAGGGCGAAGCTGGCCGCCAACGCCCGCACCGGTAGCCAGTCGAGTGCATGACGCCATTGCACGGCCTGCTCGCGTAACGCTTCCTGCTGGGTATGTTCGGCAAGCAAAGCCAATAGCCGATAGGCGAGCGCCGCCAAAGGTCCGAGCAAGGCGTACCAGAAAATCACCGCGAAGAAACTTTGATACGCCTGCCAGACCAGATGACCTTGTACGCTTTGCAACAAGGCGCCTTCTTCCGCCGCGTCCACCGCCAGGTCGCGGCGCGCCACCAGATAGGCCGCCTCGGCATCGCCACGCCGCCAACTGTCGCGAAACGGCCCCAGCGCAGCGAGCAGGTCGCCGCGGCCCAAACTGTAGATCACCACCAGCAGGTGAACCGGCAACGCCAGCCAGCCATAGGCCAATGGCTCGAGCAGGATAAGAATCAGCGCCAATACCAGCAACGGCGCGAGCACCAGCGCGACCAGCGCCAGCCACGGGCGCGCCTGGCAGTCCGGGTGGTTTTCGACCCTGGCCAACAGGCGCAGCCAAGGGCCATCGAGTTGAATCCTGCTGCGCCAGGCGGAGAACTTTTCCACCCACAACACCAGCAATAACACCAAGAAACTCATACCCCCTCCTCCTTCGTATGATTGGTCAGCGCGGCACGCAAACGTGTCCAGTCGAACGCAGGGCCGGGATCGGTCTTGCGCGCCGGCGCGATGTCGCTATGCCCGCATATGCGCTCGGCGGTAATCGCCGGATAGGCGCGCCGCAACAGGCCGACCAGCTCGATCAGCGCCGCATATTGCGCATCGGTGAATGGCAACTCGTCGGTACCCTCCAACTCGATACCTACGGAAAAATCGTTGCAGTTGTCGCGGCCGGCAAAACTCGATTGCCCGGCGTGCCAGGCGCGATCATGGCAGGAAACGAATTGGCTGATGCCGCCATCGCGCTCGATCAGAAAATGCGCCGACACCCGCATGGCGGCGATTTCGGCAAAATAGGGATGCTCATCGGCAGCCAGACGATTCTGGAAAAACGCCTGCACCTTGCCGGTACCGAACTGACCCGGCGGCAAGCTGATGTTGTGGATGACCA
>CAMPJN010000143.1 GCA_946886875.1 uncultured Pseudomonas sp. | reverse complement strand
GGACATGCTGCCATAATGCCAGTATGCTAGTGCCCAAGTTTTTTGCCCGGAGATTACTGGACCGTGTCCAATCCCTTTACCGAGGACAATGGCCCGCAACCGCCCAAGGTGCTCAAGACACCTGTGGAGATAGTTGCCAACCTGCGCCAGCTGCAGCAGAACCATGACCCGTTGATCATTACCTTTCACGAGCGCAATCAGCGCTTTCAAAGCTATCTGATCGATGTCGACCGCGATAACAACCGGCTGCTGCTCGACGAGATGATCCCCCGGGACGGCGAACGCTTTTTGCAGAATGGCGAAACCTTTCATATCGAAGCCTTCCATGATGGCGTGCGTGTTGCCTGGGAATGCCTGCAAAGCCCGGAGATCGTCGAGCACGAAGGTGCCCGCTGCTATGTCAGCCAGATGCCCCGCGAAGTGCATTACCATCAGCGCCGCAATGCCTACAGGGCACCGCTGAAACAGGGCGAACAGGTAGCGGTAGAACTGGCCGGGGAAAAATTGAGCAAGCCACTGCAAGGCTTTCTGCTGGATATATCCGCCACCGGCTGCAAGCTACGCATGCCCGGCAACCTCACCAGCGGCCTGCAATCGGGCCAGCTCTATGAACGCCTGATTATCCAACTGCCATTCGGCGCAATGACCGCCGCAGTGGAACTGCGCCATGTGCAGTACGTGGAGAAAGTCGACACCACCTTCGCTGGCGCACGCTTTCACCGCTTGACCGGCTTGGAACAGCGTCAGATCGAGCGCTTTGTCTATCAGTTGCAGCGCGAGGCCCGCCGCTTCGATAGCGATGGTTTGTTCTGAGCGGTTGCGAGAACGCTCACAACCCCTGAGCCACTCAGGTATCGACGTGAATACCCAGCCCGGCCAGACGCGGCAGATCTTCCGGGCGGTCGACATCCCACAGCACCGGCAGCAATCGATGCCCCCAGCCCAGTTGCTGCACACGCTCGCAGGTCATCGCCAGAACCTGATCGGTGCCCCAGGGCAGGTTGTTGAACAGTAACGCATCGATACGGCGCAAACCCAGCAGCACGTAACCGCCATCCTCCGCCGGCCCCAGCACCACGGGCTCTTCCTGCAAGGCCGCGCAGGCGTCGTCCAGATACACCGCATCCAAGGCCGGGCAGTCATTGCCAATCAGCACCACCGCATCGCTTTCCGCCAGCCCCAAAGTCGCTATACGGCGCATGCGCTCACCCAGATCGCCTGCGGGCTGCTCGACCAACACCCAGCCCAGATTTTCCGCCAACGTCTCCAGCTCGGCATCGGGCGTATCGTCGAGCCAGAGAAAGCGCTGACTGAAATTCGTGCCCGGTAGTTGCAACGCATGGTCGAGCAGGCGGCGCTGCAGATCGCACGCGCCTTCCTCACCCAACGCAGGAATCAAGCGGGTTTTCACCCGCCCCGGAATGGGCGAGCGCGCCAGCATATGCAAGGAAATCGTCAGACTCATACCGGTGGCCCTCGGTAATACTGGCGCGCCAACTGCTCGGGATTCGCGCCGCAATAATAAGCGAGACGCAGACGCCACATGAGTAGCACGGTACGCCAAACACCCCCCCTCTCCCAACGCCGACTGGAGGTCGACAAGGGCGGGCGCAAGCACTGTGGACGGGCCAAACGCTTGAGCCGGCGACAGAGTTCCAAATCCTCCATCAGCGGGATCTGCGCGTAACCGCCCAATGCATCGAAAGTGGCACGTGCGACGAAAATTCCTTGGTCGCCACTCGCCACCCCGGTCAACCGCGACCGAAGATTGATCATGCTGCCGATCAGCCGAAATGCCAAGCCCGGAGCCGACAAGCTCACGTCGAAGCGCCCCCAGCACGGCCGCCGCGCCAGGACGTCGAGCAAAGATGCGACAGCCGGCGCCCCGACCCGGGTATCGGCATGCAGAAACCACAGGTAGTCGCCACTGGCCACCGCCGCGCCCGCATTCATCTGCCTCGCCCGCCCGGGTTCGCTCTGCAACAGCAGATCGACATGGCTAGCTGCTTGCTCGCGGGTGCAGTCGTCGCTACAGCCATCGACCACGATCAGTTGCGCACCGGCGGCCCGCAGCGGCGCCAGATCCGCCAGCAACAGCGGCAGTGCCTGCGCCTCGTTGCGCACGGGAATGATCACGCTGAGCTCTGCCGCATTCATCGCGGCGCGCCCTCTTCAACCGGTTGCTCGGCGCTGCCCTCGGTCGGCGGCGTATCGAGCATCTGCTCCTGCACGACCTGTTCGTCGACACGCGGATCCAGAGCGGCAATCAGCGGCGAACCGGTCATATTGTCCGGCATGGCGACATGATGCAGCGGCGCGTCCTCGACCTGGTGCAGGTGGGTGACGGTTGCCGGCCGCACGCGCCAGACCAGCAGCAAACCGCAGACGCAGGCAAAGGCGTAGAGCATATTGGCGCCGTAGAAGCGCATCAGCACGCCCGCCAACAGCGGCCCCAAACTGGCACCCACGCCGAAGGTGACCAATAGCGTCGCGGTCAGCGATACCCGCCGCTCGCCTTCGACGTGATCGTTGGCAAACGCGACCGCAAGCGGATACAGGCTGAACATCAACAAACTGACGACGAAGCCCACGCCGAACAATAACGGCAAGCTGACTTGTGGGGCCAAGGCCAGAGGCAGCGTGGCCAGGGCCATCAGCCCTGCGCAGATACGGATCAGCCAGCCTCTGTCGCTGCGGTCCGACAGCCAGCCCAGCGGCCATTGCACCAAGAGCCCGGCAAAGATGCTGAAACCCATAAACAGACCAACCTGCTCGGTGGACAAGCCCATGCGCGTGGCATACAGCGGCGCCAGGCCGTAGAACGAGCCGATCAGCAAGCCCGAAACCAGGATGGTGGTCAGCGACAGCGGCACTCGCTCGATAAAGAAGCGAAAGTCCAGCGGCGCCGGATGCAGAGGTGCCGGGTGCAGGCGTCGGGTCAAGGCCACCGGCACCAGGCACAGGGAGAAGCACAGCGCGACCAGCATCAGCAGCTCCACCCCCAGGGTCGGATGCGCAGCCAGAACCAATTGGCCGAGGATCAAGCCCAGGTAGGAAGCGCCCATATAACCGGAGAATACCTGGCCGCGCTGGCTGGTTTCGGCCTGCTCGTTGAGCCAACTCTCGACCACCATGTATTGGCACATCATGCCCAGGCCGACCAGCATGCGCAGCACCAGCCAGCTCGGCAGCCAGTCGCTGAGGCCATGACCGAGCACCGCTGCGGTTACCACTCCGGCGCAGGCGACGTAAGCGCGGATATGCCCCACCCTGGCGATCAAGCGGTGCCCCACCTTGCCGCCCAATACCAGCCCGACATAGTAGGCCGCCATAAGCGCGCCGACCCAAAGGCCATCGACCGTTTCCGCCAGGCGTAACGCCAGGTAGGTACCCAACAAACCCGAGCCCAGCAGCATCAGCAGGGTGGCGAAATACAACGAGCCGAACGATTTCATAATAAGTGGCATTGGCCTGCAGATGGCTCCGGAGCGAAAGTGAAACGCCGCGAGGGCGCTGATGGACTGATGGGTAAAGACTAGAACCAATCGACTCGATCGGTCATAGCGCGGCAGAGGCCGCACTTCCGACATCCCGGCTTGCGGCTGCTCGGCGTTTTATCGAAGTGAAACCCGCCCACCAATAGCTGACCACTTAAGCAGGAAAATCAGCAAACCACAGGCTATGCAGGATACCTAAGCCAAGGGTTCGGGTAACCCACAACCTGCACCTAAAGTGCGCACAAAATTTGATATTCGAGCATGCCTGACGGTCTTGACGGCTGTTAAACGGCTTAAACATCTACAAATTCGATAATTAGAACCTAAGGCAATTTGCCTTCAACAACCGGAAACAACCCCGCGAAAATTCCTATACCTACCTAGATAGAGCGCTAGATACCCACTATCGATGGCGTCGATTATTACCATGCCTGACCTGCACTTCTTCATCAATTTTCTCCATGTAACATGGGCCCCGTAGTCACCCAACGCCCATATTTGGAGCCCGACATGAAAAAGCAAATTCTCGCCGCATTGATCCTCACCAGCCTATCCGCAGGTGCTTTCGCCCTGCCGCAAAGCAATCCCCAACCGCTGCTCGGCGAAGCCAAGGCAAGCAAGCTCGACGACTTTATCCGCCTCGATCCACTGGCAGAGAACGGCTCCGAGCGCCTGCAGGAACGCCTGCGTATCGCCGCAGACGGCGCCGACCGCACCAAGCCCAACCGCGTCGCTGAAGGGGGTTCCGATCGCCTGCAAGAGCGTCTGCGTATTGCCGAAGATGGCGCTGACCGCACCAAGCAGAACCGCGTCGCCGAAGGGGGTTCCGACCGCCTGCAAGAGCGTCTGCGTGTCGCCGAAGATGGCGCCGACCGTACCGGCAATCAGCGCATTGGTTGAGGCCATGATGCCAATAGCGGCTTGTCCCGCACCTATACCAAAGGCGCCCCATCAGGCGCCTTTGGACTTTTTCAGAGCGGGTTATTCCAACTGAGCCAGACGCTCTTCCAGCGCTGCCACCCGTGCTTCCAACGCCTCCAGCCGACTTTCCTGCTGCACACCAGCGCCAGCGCGCACCGGCTCATGGGCTCGCGCTTCCAGGGCCGTCTGCAAATCCGCCGGCTCGCCCAATAGATGCATATAACGATCTTCGCGCTGGCCCACTTGTCGCGGCAATTGGCAAAACAACCCGCGACTGATCATGCGCTCGAGGTGATGCTGCAGCTGCTCGGCATCCTCGAAATCATGCATGCGATTGCTACGGGTCAGCAGCTCGTTGACAGTCTGCGGACCGCGTAACAGCAACAGCCCCAGCAGCACCACTTGCGGCGCCACCAACTCCAGGGCCTTGTCGCAACGTTGCTCCCAGCGATCGGCACGACTGCCCATCACCAAACGCGCGAAACCACGCCCTTCGAGGCTGCGCAAGCCTTGGCCAACCGCCCCGGAAGTGAGGTTCATCAATGGTTCGCGGCTGGTCTTCTGATTGCAGGCCAACACCAGCGCATTCAAGGTCAGGGGATAGACTTCGGGCGTGGTGGCCTGCTTTTCAATCAGACAACCGAGAATGCGCGCTTCAATCGCAGTCAACGGGGCTTCTGCGGTCTCGATGACGGTATCGCTGGACATGGTGGCTCTCTCTGATTCGTGCTTGGGGCAAGCCTAGCCTGACTGGCTGCGGCCGGCTATCAAAGGATCGTCGGATACCGAAACGAAAAAGGCCTACGCAGTGCGCAGGCCTTTTTGTTTGGCGTCCCCTGCTGGAGTCGAACCAGCATCTAGCCCTTAGGAGGGGCTTGTTCTATCCATTGAACTAAGGAGACTTATTCAGGCCGGATGGCGAGCATCCGGCGGCGGCATCTTAGCGAGCCTGAACGGATTTGTCATGCCGCTGCCTTATCGCGTTGCCATACTGCCTATTGCAGGCCATTTTTAACGCAGGATCGCCCACGCAGGTAGCTTTTCGACAGCCTGATAGATTGCCCTGGAGATCGCCATGCACCAAGCCGCCACGCAGCATCTGCCCGACTCCCCCTTCGCCCACTTTCAATTGCGCGCCGCCAGCGTAACCGACGCCTCGGCGCTGACCGCGTTGTTGCAACAGCTCGCCCCAGACGAACCGCGCGCCGATTCCAAGTTGATGGCCCTGCGCCTGGCGGAATTGCCCGCCAGCCGCGTGGTGTTGGTGGCCGAGCGCGATGGCAAGTTGCTCGGCACCTGTACGCTCAACCTGATCGAGCACCTGGCGCACAACTTCGCCCGCTCGGCGATTCTCGAAGACGTGGTGGTGGATAGCGATGCTCGCGGCCTGGGTATCGGCCAGGCGCTGATTGGCAAAGCCATAGAGGGCGCCCGCGCCTGGGGTTGCTACAAGGTAGCGCTGTCCAGCAGCCAGAGCCGCGAAGCAGCCCATCGCTTTTATGCAGGATTGGGCTTCAAAGCTCACGGCGTAAGCCTGGCATTGGCGCTGGAATAGCAGACCCGTTAGCCGCGACGGAAACGCTCCTCGGCCAGGCAATCGGCGATTTCGACGGTGGTGCGACCCTCGCGTTCAGCACGTTCGAATATCTGCGTCAGGGTTTCGCCTATGCCTTCGATATGCGCCTTCAACTGCGCGGCGCTGCCGCCGGTGCGCTCGTAGCAGACATCGATGATGCCGCCAGCGTTGATCGCATAATCCGGCGCATACAGGCACTCGCGGCGCCGCAACTCCTCGGCCAGACCGGCATCCGCCAGTTGGTTGTTGGCCGCACCGGCAATCACTGGCGCGCGCAGGGCTTCAAGGGTTTGCCGGTTGATGATGCCGCCCATGGCGCAAGGCGCGAATACATCCACATCCAGGCCGAAGATATCCTGCTGGGCCACCGCTTTGGCGCCCAACTGCTCGACCACGCGCTGCACATTGGCCGGGACTATATCGGTGACCCATAGCTCGGCACCGGCCTCCTTCAAATGCCGCGCCAGGCTGAAACCGACCTGTCCCACACCTTGAATGGCGACCTTGAGCCCGCGCAGATCAGCGCGCCCCAGGCGCTGCTTGACCGCCGCCTGGATACCGACGAACACCCCATAGGCGGTGGACGGCGACGGATCGCCATTGCGCATGCCGCCCTCGAACGCCTCGCGCTGGCCGGCGCCGGATACATGCTTGGTGCGCTCGGCCATGATCTGCATCTCGGCCACGCCGGTGCCGGAATCCGCCGCGGTGATATAGCGCCCACCCAGGCTGTTGACAAAATCGCCCATGGCCTGGAACAGCGCCTCGCTCTTGCCGGTGTGCGGGTCGCCGATGATCACCGCTTTGCCGCCGCCCAGCGGCAGCCTGGCCAGCGCCGATTTGTAGGTCATGCCGCGCGACAGCCGCAGCACATCGCGCAGCGCCTCCTCGTCGTTGGCGTAGGGCCACATGCGGCAACCGCCCAGGGCCGGGCCGAGGTTGCTGTTGTGGATGGCGATAATGGCTTTCAGGCCGCTGGCCTTGTCGTGACCGTATACAACCTGCTCGTGGCCATCGAATTCGATATGGGAAAACACGGACATGGGGGTTCCTTGAAGATTTTTGTTGTGAGGAATTGAAAGCTGCCGTGCTGTAGGAGCCAGCTTGCTGGCGATCCGCTGGTGATCGCCAGCAAGCTGGCTCCTACAGGGGAATGGTTTATGCGGCCGGCTCGAACAACTGCACCGCCTGGATCTCGCTGAGCAACATGCGCGCTTTTAGCTGCTTACTCTGCTCGCGCACCTTGGCCAGGCTCTTCTCCTTGACGTGACCGTAGCCGCGGATCTGCTCCGGCAACTCGGCCAGGGCCACCGCGGTGCGGTAGTTGTCGGCGTTGAGTTCTTTCAGCAGGTAATCGAGGTTCTGTTCGTAGTCCTCGATCAAGTCCAATTCCAGACGGCGTTCGGCGCTGTAGCCGAACAGGTCGAGCGGCGTGCCGCGGAGGAATTTGAACTTGGCCAACACGCCGAACGCCTTGAGCATCCAGGGACCGAATTGACGTTTGCGTGGCTGACCGGTCACCGGATCGGGCTTGCTCAGCCAGGACGGCGCCAGATGGAATTCCAGGCGGTAATCGCCCTGGAATTGCGCTTCGAGTTGCTTGATGAAGGAACCATCGCTGTACAACCGCGCCACTTCGTACTCGTCCTTATAGGCCAGCAATTTGAAGTAGTAGCGGGCCACCGCGCGGCTCAATGCCTGATCGGGGCCCTGGTCGGCCTGGCGCACCCGCGCTACCACTTCACGGTAGCGCTCGGCATAGGCGGCATTCTGATAGGCGGTGAGGAATTCGACGCGGTAGGCGACGATTTCTTCCAGGGTTTCGCAGCGTGGCGCCGCTGCCGTTTTCGGGGTCGCCAGCTTCTCCACCGCCACCGCATCGTGCGCCGTGCGACGGCCCCAGAGGAACGCCTGCTGGTTCAGTTGCACCGCCACGCCGTTGAGTTCGATGGCCTTATCGATGGCCTCGGCGGAGACCGGCACCAAGCCCTTTTGGTAGGCAAACCCGAGCATAAACAGATTGCCGGCGATGCTATCGCCGAGCAGACGGGTAGCCAGGCGGGTGGCGTCGACAAAATGCGTCTTTCCTGCGCCCACCGCCTCGATCAGCGCCTCGCGCATGGCCGCGCCCGGCACCTGGGCATCGGGATTGCGGGTGAACTCGGCGGTCGCCGCTTCATGACTGTTGATCACCGCATGGGCGATATTTTCGTTGAGTTTGGCCAGGGCCTCTTCGCTGGCTGCCACCACCAGATCGCAACCGAGCAGCAGATCGGTTTCGCCGGCGGCGATGCGCACGGCAAAGATATCGTCCTGCTTGGCGGCGACGCGGATATGGGTGATCACCGGGCCGAATTTCTGCGCCAACCCGGCCTGATCGAGCACGCTGCAGCCCTTACCTTCTAGATGCGCTGCCATACCCAGCAGTGCGCCGACGGTGGTTACGCCGCTGCCACCGACACC
Source organism: uncultured Pseudomonas sp. (assembly GCA_946886875.1). Next base: position 158 of record CAMPJN010000143.1, on the reverse strand, counting down.
CGGCAGAAGGATATTCCAGGGCCGCTCCAGGCTCGGCTGCTTGGGTTCCGGCAGGCTGATAAACAGCGCATTGGCGCCCACCGCTTCGGGCTTGCGCAAACCACCGCCATGCACGGTGACGAAGCTCGGGCAGAAGCCCTCGACGCAGGAGAAATCCT
>CAMPJN010000142.1 GCA_946886875.1 uncultured Pseudomonas sp. | reverse complement strand
GCAGCTTGCCGGGCTTTTCCGGCTCGCGGCTGTCGCGCGGGTACATGAAGATGCCACCACGGGTAAGAATGCGATGCACGTCGGCGACCATGGAGGCGATCCAGCGCATGTTGTAGTTCTTCTCCAACGGCCCGTTTTCGCCAGCCAGCAACTCGCCGACATAACGCTGCACGGGCGTTTCCCAGTGGCGCTGGTTGGACATGTTGATGGCGAACTCCTGGGTGGTTTCCGGCACCTTGATGTCGTCATGGGTCAGTACGAAGCTGCCCAGTTCGCGGTCCAGGGTGAAGCCTTTGACGCCATTGCCCAAGGTCAGCAGCAGCATGGTCTGCGGACCATAGATCGCATAGCCGGCGGCAACTTGTGCAGTACCCGGCTGGAGGAAGGCTTCCTCGCCGAGGTCGCCGTTCTCGCCGTTACGCTCCGGGCAGCGCAATACCGAGAAGATGGTGCCGACGGAGACGTTGACGTCGATGTTCGAGGAGCCGTCCAGCGGATCGAATACCAGCAGGTAGGCGCCTTTCGGGTAACGCCCGGGAATCTGGTAGGCATTGTCCATTTCCTCGGAAGCCATGCCAGCCAGGTGACCGCCCCACTCGTTGGCTTCGAGCAGGATTTCGTTGGACAGCACGTCGAGCTTCTTCTGCACCTCACCCTGCACGTTCTCGGTTTCCATGCTGCCAAGCACGCCGCCGAGCGCGCCTTTGGACACCTGATGGCTGATGGCCTTGCAGGCCCGAGCTACCACTTCGATAAGAAAACGCAAATCTGCCGGGGTGTTGTGACTGCGGGTCTGTTCGATCAGATAGCGACTCAGGGTAACGCGGGACATGGAAGGCTCCGGGAGGGAAGGAAAATCGCGCGCAGTTTAACCTGTTCGGGGCCGCGGCGCCTCTGCCCCAGGATGGAAGGGCGCCACGCTCGATGCTCGCCAGACGCCAGAGCCGGTTTAGTGGCTCATTGCAATCGACCGCCGCCGGTGTTGCGAGTTCAGCGCAGGCGTAGTTCGCAGCGCTGCTGGCTTATGCCGGTTCAAGGTGCGGCAGCAAGCCGACGCTTACCAATCATAAGCGCCGCCTACTGCCGCCCACTGATATTTACCAGTCCAAAACCACGGAAAGGTTTACACCCTGCTGCGTATCGTCTTCGCTTTTGCGCAGGTTGTAAGCACCACGCAAAGCCAGATCTGCAGTCAGCTGTTGGTTGAAGCCGATGCTGGCACGGTCCAGGCGATCATCCGGGGTATAGCCCTGCAAGGTGAAATCGAGGCTCGGCAAGCTGTTAAGGGCGATAGTCACCTCACTTGTGTCGTCCTCGTACTCTTTTTCGCGAGCTATTTCGGCGAACACTTGGGTACTGGCAGTGATTGCCCAATGCCCCTGGAAACCTACCCCCAGGCGTTTGGATGTACGTGTTTGGTCATCGAAAGTAAGCGCAGTGGAACGCGCGCCAGACTCGGAATAACCATCCACCTCAGTTCGGGCATAGTCCGCACTGATAAAGGGGCTCAGGTGCCAAGTACTGCCGGGTTGGGCGATGTCATAGCCGAAGCGTCCATTGACCGCCCAAAGGTCGCCATCGGTATCGCCTTTCTCGCTGCGCTTCGCCACACCCAGATCGAAGCTGCGCTGCAGATCGTCGTAATCGAGCTTGCCGACGCTCGCGGAAACGTCACCCCACCAGCGATTGTGTTGATATTGAGCAAAAGCGCTCAGCAGGTAGCTGCGCAGATCGTAATCCGAGGCACCAGCCTCTAACTCCTGCTTATCCAACCCCAGGGCTACCCCTAGGCGCCAAGCTTCATGCAGGCGATAGCTAGCCCCCAAATTCAGGCTATAACCGTCACCGTCTGCGCTAGACGCAGCACTTTGACGATCGAAGTCCTGGCGTTGGCCGCCAGCGGTTACGAACGAACGGACCTGCCCGACGTCCTGCCAGGCTTCCCAATCCGCGAGCCATTGGCTACGCAGTTGCCCTTGGTGGGCGCGCAATACACCCTGGGCCATTTCCGGCAGCAGGGTTATTTCATAGGGTGCGGCCAACAGGGAATATGCGTAATCAGCAACTATCTGTTGCCCGGCAATAGTCGGATGCACGCCATCGTTGAACATCAGACGGGTCGGATCAGGCGTGGCGCTGTTGATGCCATTAGCCGCGCTTTCGTTGGCACACCCATCGAAACAAACCAGAGCCAGGTTCTCATTGGGATCCAACCCGAAGGCAGTTGGGTCGGCAATGGCTTCACGCACTAATAAAGGCACGTTTAACGGAATTATCTCTGCATCAATGCCAGCCAGCTGGCGAACGAGCTCGTTGTTGAACTCTGCCGCTAGAGGCTCGAGAAAACCGGACAACCCTGCGCCTAGCGCAAAAGGCGTCTGGCTAACATCGCCCAGCAACGGCACCATTATGTAACGCGCCCCAGCGGCCTGTAGCGCGCGGACGCTATCGCCTAACCGTACGGCAGATGCCTGAGCCTGAGGCAGGCTGAGAATAAGCCCATCGAGAAAGTCATTGCCGCCACCGTTCACGTAGAACAGCGTATTGGGGTCCAGAGACTGACCGTTATTCGCCAGCTCAACCAGATAACCTGGACGGGTACGCAAGTTGGTGCCATCGGTCAGCTCGACGACCGAGCCCTCACCACTGCCGGTTATCGAATCGAAAATCTGCGCAGTGGTATTGCCGCCTACTGCGTAGTTGGTTCCATCGGGCAATCCCAAGGCCAAATTGACTGGAGAGGTGGACCCTGTGAGCGAGCCAAGGCCTAAACGCTCACTGAGCAACATGGTGGCATTAGCCGCAAAAATCTCCCCATTGCCGGATTGAAAGGTCGGCCCAACCCGGTTGGTGAAACGCCTGGTCGAACCCGCTGGTCCGCCTAAATCCTCGAACTGGCCGGCATCGCTCAGGCTATCGCCGAACACAACCAGGCCGGAATAAGGCGAGGCAACAGTTATGGAGGATGCAGATGCAAGCAGGCAAGCCGTTGCCAATGGCGTCAGAAGTCGTTTCACTGGATACCCCTAGAATTATTTTTATTCGACCGGTCAAGAATGTAGTGCGATTTGTGACGCTTTGCACTAGTTGACGCTGCGCCTCACCCATTTGGGTGAGGCGCTTTTGACACGACGAAGGGCAATTCTCTTCTGCTGTCACCTTCTGCCTTAAGGTGCGGCCGGCTTGGCCCGCAGCAGGCTCAAAGCCATCAACAGCAGCAAACCGACGCCCACCAGCAATATTGCCCACAGCCCCAGCCGCTTCCAGTCGAAGCGTTCTACCTGTTCGGCACTGGCCGCGCCGGCCTCGACCAGGGTCGTCTCGGCCGCGCGGGCGATGCCCAGGCCTGCCAGGCGTTTGTCGTCATAACCGGGAATCAGCGTGCTCAATGGCAGACTGGCCGCCTTGCCGGTCGGGTTGCCGATGGCCAGCACGTAGGGCGGCCTGCCGCGGGCGAGGAATACCAGCTGGGTCGAACGGATGCCGACGCGAATGCTCGGCGCCTCGCTGCCCAGGCCGCCGCCGCGCTCATCCACCTGCATACGAATGTGCTGCACCGGGGCGCCATACAACTCCAACTCGTTGTGCAGCACTTCCTTGCCGTCCTGGGGCAGGCGATACAGCAGGCCACGGGCCAGCGGCTGCCACTGCACCTTGCCCTCGTGCCGACCGGAGACGCTTACCGGCGCCAGGGTATTGGCCTGAGCCAGCTCGACCCGGATGCGTTGCAACGGTAGCGCCAAGGGCAGCTCCCAGGTGTACTGCCCTGCTTTGGCGCTGGTTGGCTGCAGGTCTGCCGACCAGCTCAGGGGCGCGGGAAGCATGTCGCTGGTGGCGCTGAGCACCCGCGCCGACAGCAGTTGCGGAGCTTGTTTAGGGCTGACCCAGAGCAGGCGCAGGTAGCGCGCGGACTGTCCCGGCAGGCTGACTTCGCGTTGGTCGATGCGCTCATCGGCGAATGACAACCGGGCGATCTGGCCATCATCCCAGGCGCGCCACTGCTGCAAGTCATCGCTGGCCTCGATAGTGAAACGCTGGAAACCTTCGCCTTCGGCGCTCCAATCGAGAATCAATTTGTGCAAGGGTGCGTCTATGCCGCTGGTATCGAGTAACCAACCGCGCAATACCTGCTCATTAGCGCCTGTCGCAGCTTCCGGCACCACCTCGACCACTGTCCCGGTGGTGCTGCGCTGCACCCGCACGCTGGGGGTTTGCTCGGTATTCAGCGGGCCGCGCAGCGGGAACCATTTAACCGCGGTGTCCTTATGGGTTTCGGTCTGCCGGGCGCTGCCGAGGGTCAGGGCATAGGCCTGGGCCTGCCCCTCGGCATTGAACACACGCAAATCGCGCAAATCGGCGTAACGCGCGGCCAGATGCAACTCCATCGGCAATTCCAGGCGATACCAGGGGCCCTCGCCGCTTAGTGTGAGGGGCACTTGCGCCGCGTAGTCAGCAGCCTGCTCCTGCGCGCCGGCCAGCGGCATCAAGGTCGCCAGCAGCGCCAAGGTCATCCCACGTACCACTGCAATACTGCTCATAGCGCCACCTTCTCTGCTTCATGCACCGACCGCTTCGGCGGCAAGGGTGCGAAATAACCGACGACCAACAGCAGTACGCCCACACCGATAAAGGACACGATGCGCTCCAAACCGCCGCGGTTGCCCAACTCGACGAAGAACAGCTTGGCCACCACCACGCCGATCAGCGCGGCGCCCACCAGCCATAGCTCTCGACGCATACGCAGATGACCGACGATCATCAACGGCAGGGCGATCAGCGTCCAGACGATGGACAGCCCCGCCTGCACCAGCATCGACTCGAGCAGCAGATCCAACTGATAGGGCACCCCGCCCCAATGGTGCGCGGCGCGGAACACGCTGGCCGTCAGCAGGGCGAACAGCGAGGCGCCGACCACCAACTGCGCTGCCTGTCCGCCCCACCAATGCGCCATGCCAGAGGCCGGCAGCGGGCTGCGCAGCCATTCGAAGACAGCGAACAGACTGATCAGCAGTCCCAGCTCCAGCGGGTTGATCAGCGGCAAGTAAGGCAAAGGATCGGCGGCGCCGTCGCTGGCGATATTGGCCAGCCAGAACCAACCAAGCATCAGCATCGCCAGCGGCGCGGCGGCCAACAGACGGTACTCGCGCGGATAGGCCGCCACCGGCCAGGGCCATTGACGCGGCATCGACATCAGCAACAGGTACAGGCTCGGCAGCAGCGCCCATCCCAGCCAACGCCAGGCGTTGTAATGCTCGGACAGCATATACAGCAGGTAGCGCAGCTCCAGAGCCAGGACGCCGAGCAGCAACCAGCAGCCCAGCACATGGGCGGCGCTCAAGGCTCCTGCCGGCAGCAGCGTGCTCAGACGGCGCAACGACAACAGGTGCACGGCGAACAACGCGCCCCAACCAAGCCAGCCAAAATCCGCCGCTGGGTGATAGGTCGCATTCCCGGCGTACAGCAGGATCACCGCGGCGGCCGGCACCAGTAACGTGCACAGCAATGCCATGGCGCGCCATTGCGTGCGGCAGGCGATCAGCGTCCACAGTGCGACGCTGGCAGCAGCCAACTTCAGCAACAAGGCTGGCTGCAGTTCCGCCGAGGCGAAGCGAACCACCTCGCTGACCAGGCTCAATACCCACCAGCCCGCGCCCCATACCAGCAGCAGTTGCGACAAGCCCAGCAGACTCAGCGTGCCCAGTACCCCGTCCTGCTCGCGCCGCGCCACCTGCTGCAAACGCCAAGCACCGATCAGCGCGGCGATCGCCAGCACCGCCGGCGTCCAGAAGCCGGCATGAGCCAGCGGACTCAGACCTTCGCCGCTCAATTGACCGAGCAGCAGCGGACTGGCGATCAGGAAGGACACACCGCCCACCACCTGCAGCAACAGACCGAAGACGAAACTGGCACGCTGTTGCAGATGCAGACTGAGCCAGATGATCAGTAACCCGCTGCCGCCCCAGACCGCGCTGGCGCTCTGCCAGGGCAGCACGAACAACACCGCCAGGTTGATAAAGATCAGCCCGACCAGCAACACCAGCGACAAGCCGCGCATCAGATTGCGATCGCTGCTGACCTGTTTGTCGCGGGCCGCCAGCAGCATGCCGCCGATCAACGCCAGGCCGATCAGCGAGGCGGTCATCAGGCCGCGCCAGCCGGCGCCGAACGCCCCGGAACCAATACCGGACGCGCTATCCAACTGAATCAGGAACAGCGCACCGCCAAGTAGTTGCACGGCAAAGGCGCTGAACAGGAAGGTGCGCGACTGCAGGCGCAAGCCGACGAAGATGGTGGCCAAGCCGGCTAGCGCCCAACTGATCGCCGTGGCCTCGGTGTTGAAATACAGGGGCGCGATCAGGTAGAGGAAAGCCAATCCCGTGCAGGCCAACAACGGCAGACAACGCCGCTCCCAGGCCGAGGATTGCTCATCGCTGGCCTGGCGCAGATTCCAGAAGCTGAACAGCAAGGCGGCGCCGAGCATCAAGGCACCGAGCGCGGGACCGCTCAGCACGCTATCTACGCCCTGGCGTAGCTCGCCGATAAACGCCAGCGCCGCGCCCACTTGCAGCAGCAAGGCAAATGCGCGGGCCAGACTGCGACGCTGACGCAGCCCAAGCCAGAAAATTCCAGCTCCCTCCACCGCCCATGCCGCGGAGGTCCAGCGCGCATCCAGCCCCAGGGGAATCGCCAGAGTGCCGAATACCACACCCAGCGCCAGGCAGGTTTCCACCAGCAACAGGGCACGCCCCGCGGTGCGCCCGGCCAACACCAACGCCAGGCCCATATAGAACAGCCCCAAAGCCAGAGCGCTGAAAGCAGCGCCGAACTCGATATGCTGAACCACCGCATATTGCAAACCGAAGCCCACCAGCGGCGGGCCGAACAGCACTGTGCCGTCGACATAATCGCCCTGGCGCGCCGACCAGCGCAGCAGCGCGTCGCGCTCGGTCGGGGCATCTGCTGCCTCGCGCAGCTTACGCCGGGCGAACAGCAAACCGATGGCCACGTACATGAGGAAGAACAGCAACAGGAACGGCTCGGTGCTCCACAGCAACTCAGGTGTGTAGGAGCGCATGCCCCAAGCGAAACCTATGCCGAAGGTGCCGACGAAGCCGATCAGATTGAGCAAACGCCAGGCCTTGAACCAGGCGATGGCGAAAATGCCGCTATTGAGCAGGATAAAGTAGGAAAACAGCGCAACATGGTTGCCGCTGCCGGTCGAGGTCAGGATAGGCGCGGCAAACCCGCCGAGCGCCGCCGCCGCGGCCAGCCCCAGGGCATTCTGCGCCACCGCGAGAATCGCCGAGCAGACAGTTACCACCACCAGCAACGCGAGTGCGACCTTAGGGTCGAGCAAGGGGTGCAAACGCATAGCGGCGAACACCGTCAGGTACATCACGGCGATCCCGGCGCCTTGCAACATCAGGCCGTAGCTCGGGTTACGCAAGCGCAGCCACCAGCCCAGGCCAAGCAAGGCCACGGCACTGGCCGCAACCCCGGCGTAACGCACCTCAACCGGGACCACCATGCCTTCGGTGGCGTAACGCAGCAGAAATGCCAGGCCGAGGAACAGCAGCAGCACGCCGATGCGCAGTACGGTATTGCCACCAAACAACCAGGCCTTGGCCAAGTCGATAGCGCGCTCGATAGCTGACGGCTCGCGTGGCTTCGCCGGTTGCTTCGGCGCGCGCTGTGCGACCAGCGGCCGCTCGGCCACCTTTGCGGCGACCGCAACAGGTTCGGCAGGCTGATCGATTTTGGGCGGCTTAGTTTCGGGCGAACCAGCGTCAGGCAGTTGAAAATCGAGGTTCCAGTCCAGCTCCGATTGAGCTTCGGCGGTTTGCGCTGGCTGCGGCGCCACTGGCGGCTCGACGACCGGCAATACCGGCTCGGGAGGCGCGGCCTCGACCGGGCTTGGCGCAGCGGCCTGCTCCAGCTTGCACAGGCGCTCGTAAAGCGCCGTGGTGCCCTGCTCGAAGCGCGTGGAAAAGGCCTTGAGCTGGCTCGTTAGCGCAGCGTTGTGCTTTTCCAGTTGTTGCAGCTTGAGCGCCTGACCGAGGGCCAGACCGACCACGCCGCCGAGAATCGCCTCGACCACCGACTCGTCGGCCAAGGCGCCCAACACCAACCCTACCAGCATGAAAATCCATTGCATGCAGTGCGTTCCTACTCAGGTAATTCAGGGTTCCTAGCCAGACACAGGGCTGGACTGGCACGCAGTATAGGGGCTCGCCCCGTTACTACCCATAGAGACGATGCCGGGCCTATCACAGACACAGAAGATAGTCTCTGCGACCAAGCGCTATCCGAATGGATCTATGGGCCTTAGCAGGCGCGCAGAACCCATCGAAGAAATCTGCGCAATGTCATTTCGGCGCGGTGTGGGATAGCGGCTTTGCTGGATTACGCGGCAGCCAATGGCGATGTCGCGGCTTGAACCGTGATAATCGCCGCCAAGCCAACCTCGGCTTAAACCGGGCCTCAAGCCCACTGAACGAGCGGCAAGACACAACCAACCGGCGGATAGTCGTTCACAAATGGCCCAAGGCCGCTATCATCGCCCGCCGTCCCGCTGAAACACGCCAATCCCGATGAAAAACAACCTGATCGCCGCCGCCGAAATCGACCGCCTGGATACCTGGG